>JAGBUD010000173.1 GCA_017630995.1 Clostridia bacterium | reverse complement strand
GTAGCATACCCTTGTATCCCTCGCCGGTCGTCCTTGGCTTGTTGGTGTAGATTCTCGGAACTATCAAAATCTTGTCTGCAACCTTTTCTTGAACGCCGCGAAGTCTGTAAATGTAATCCAAAACAGAATCCTCGTTATCTGCGGAGCAGGGCCCGATTATAAGCATAAATTTCTCGGACTTGCCGCACAGGATATTGTTCATTTCATCTATTGCTTTATTGCGCGCGCTTTCGATATCCTTGGATATGGGAAACTGCTCCTTTATGTCCATAGGAATCGGAAGCTTGCGAAAAAACTTCATATTCATATATATATTCCTCGCTTTTTAGTTTTTGGGTTTGTCAAAAAGTGCTCTCTTTTGAGTGGAAGCTCTCATTTTTTCTCTCATTTTTTCGGTGTCCTCGCGCTCGATGAGATTTCGAAATTCAATAAATTCCCGAATAAACGAATCCATCTCGCAAAGCAGGGCATCCTTGTTCATTATGAAAAGCTCGCTCCACATCTTATCGTTAATCTTCGCAATTCGCGTAAGGTCGCGGAATGAGTCGCCCGTGTATTTTTCAAGCTCGGGCGCGTTGTTGCAGTTCATAAGAGAAACGGCAATGCAGTGCGTAAGCTGCGAAAGAAATGCAATCATCTCGTCGTGCGTTTTCGTGTCAAGCTCCGAAATCCTTGAAAATCCAAGTATCTCGCCAATCTCGCGGCAAACGGAAATCGCCCTCTCGCCATTCTTTTTCGTCGGGGTAACGATGTAGTTTGCTCCCTCAAAAACCGTAGGATCGCTGTATTCAACGCCGCTTCTCTCGCGTCCTGCCATCGGGTGCGCCGCAATGTACTCAACGTCGGGGCGCAGTATCTTTTGCACCTTTTTGACAACGTAACTCTTAACGCCCGTAACGTCTGTAACTATTGCCCCGGATTTGAAAAGTGATTGATTCTTTTCTATCCATTCTATAAAAACGGTGGGGTAAAGTGCGAAAATTATAATGTCCGCGTTTCCTATCAGCTCTTCGTCTATCTCCGTCGTGCCGTATTTTATAATATTTCGCTCTATCGCGTAATCTATGTCCTTTTGTTCCTTTGTAATGCAACAAACGTCATATTTCGCCCGTGTCAGCGCTGCGGCATAGCTTCCGCCCATAACGCCAAGACCTATTATAAGTATCTTCGTATTCTTGTCAATCATCGTATTCCTCCACGGAAATTCCAAGCGCGCGCATATCCGTAAAGAATGCGGGATAGCTCTTCGAAACCGCCTCCGCGCCTAAAATTTCACCTCCAACAAGAGTGCAAAGCACAGAAAGCGACATAATAATTCGGTGGTCGTTATGTCCCATCAGTGCCTCCTCGGGTGCCTTAAAGCTCGCGGGGTAAATAACAACGGTGTCATCGTAAACCGAAACGTTTGTTCCGAATTTTTTAAGCTCCTCTGCCATAGCGGCGGCGCGGTCGCTCTCTTTGATTTTAAGTCGCTTCGTTCCCGTAAAAATTCCACCGTTCTTCGCTGCCGCAATAGCAAACATAATGGGGCCGAGGTCGGGGCAGTCGCCAATATGTATGGTCGGAACACCGCGCCGAAGCATGTCGTAATACTTCATAAAAACGCTGTCGCCTTGCAGCGAATCCTCAAAAAGTCCGCCTATCTCAACTTTTCCGCCAAAAAGATTGAATGCCGCGGGGAATGCCGCGCCCGAATAGTCGCCCTCAACTGTAACGTCGCAAGGAACGTATCTCTGATTTTTTGGAACGTATATCGTATTTTCGTCAATCCATTCGGTTTTTATTCCGAATTTTCGAAGAGCGCTCATCGTAAGCTCAATGTATGAGCGGCTCTCAATGGGCGGAAGTATCTTAATATAGCTATCCGACCTTGCCGTCGGAAGTGCAAAAAGAAGCCCGCTTATAAATTGACTGCTAACGTTGCCCGCAAGGGTGTATTCACCGCCGCGAAGCTTGCCGTTAACGATTATTGAATTTCCGTCGTTTATATAGGTAAAGTTCTTTTCGCGTGCAAGCTCCTCGTAAACGGTCATCGGGCGCTTCATAAGCCCCTCCGCTCCGCGAAAAACGGTAGCCTTTCCCGTGGAAAGTGCGATGGGAATCAAAAATCGAAGCGTGCTTCCGCTCTCTCTTGCAAAAAGAGGTTGTGTCGGAATCATATCGCAAGCAGCCTTGCCATTAACGATAACGTCGTTGCCCACGCGGTAGCATTCAACGCCGAGTGCGCCAAGACATTCCATCGTCGCAATAACGTCCTCGCAGTCAGAAACCGAGCGGATAATGCTTTCACCCTCCGCAAGCGCCGCTGCAATCAAAAGTCTGTGGGAAATACTCTTTGACGGGGGCGCGGTTATGCTTCCGCTTGCAATGCCTTTTTCTATCTTAACTCTCATTTTTTAACTCCAAAGCTCTCAAAAAGGAAATCGCAAGCCTCAACGTATCCCTCTGTGCCGTGTCCTATAATGCTTTTTTCTGCGGCAAGGGAAACGTAGCTTTTTTGTCTGAAATCCTCGCGCTTTCCAATGTCGGAAATATGAACCTCAACGGTGGGGATTTTCACCGCGCGCACTGCGTCCAAAATAGCAATGCTCGTGTGCGTGTAAGCCCCGGGGTTTATAACTATTCCGTCAGCTCCCTCAAAGTATGCCTCTTGTATCTTGTCAACGAGGTCGCCCTCGTGATTAGACTGATAAAACACGGCTTCAATTCCAAGCTCCTTGCAGTGAGCGTCTACCATCTCAACGAGTGCGCGGTAGCTCACCGTTCCGTATTTGTCCGGCTCGCGTATGCCGAGCATATTAAGATTTGGGCCGTTTATAACGTATATTTTCATTTTAAAAAGTCCTCCGTTATCATTTGTGCGCACTTCTCTGCAGTGCCCGAAGCGTCAATTATTACGTCTGCCGTATTGCAGTAAATCGGATATCGCTCCGCAAATCTCTTTTCGATTGCCTCTTTTGTGCTTGAAAGGGGTCTATCAAGTGTCGGAACAAGCTTTTCTTTTGGTCTGTCAATAAAATAAATTCTTCCGTTTTCGCGCAGTGCCTTAACGTTTTCTTCCCGCAAGATAGCTCCGCCGCCCGTCGCAATAACCGCGCCGCATTCCGCTGCCGCAATTTTTACCGCCGCGCTCTCTGCATCTCTAAAATAATCCTCTCCGCACTGCTCGAAAATTTCGGGTATGCTTTTTCCCTCGCGCTCTGCAGTTAAAGTGTCGGTGTCAATAAAGGGGCGGGAAAGGGATTTTGCTATAATTCTGCCAATCGTGCTTTTTCCCGAAGCAGGCATGCCGATAAGCACTATGCTTTCTTTCTTTTTCACCATTTGTGTGAAAATTTCGTCAAGCCTTGTCCGCTCAATTTTCTCTCCCAAAAAAAGCTCCGCTGCCCTAAATGCTTGTGCCACAAGCATATAAAGACCGCCCTCTGCTATGGCACCGTGCTCCAAAGCTCCAAGGATAAGCGGTGTGCGTAAGGGATTGTAAACCGCGTCAATTACCGCATAAAGCGACGGGAAACGGTTAAGGTCAACGGGACAGTCAAAAACGTTCGGAAACATTCCCGCGGGTGTCGTGTTGATTATAACATCTGTGTCCGAGTGGCGCTCGTATAATTCTTCGTAGGTGATAGCACCGTCGCGTCCGCTGCGCGAAACCTTAAAGACCTCGGCTGCACCGCCCGCCTCGGCAACCGCAAGCGCGGTTTTAGACGTTCCGCCCGTGCCGAGAATAGCAACCTTTTTTTCGAGAAGGGATATGTTGTTTTTTTGGGTGAGAGCCTCCATTCCGAAAAAATCGGTGTTGTAGCCGAAAAGCCTTCCGCCCCTGTTGATAACCGTGTTGACCGCGCCGATTTCTCTTGCGCGCCCATCAATTTCGTCAAGGTAGGGAATTACCGCCTCCTTGTAAGGCAGAGTAACGTTTATAGCCTTAAACTCTCTCTTTTCCATAAAGGATTTAAGCTCATCTCGTGTAAGCTCCAAAAGCTCGTATTTATAATCGCCAAGCTTTCCGTGTATCTCGCGCGAAAAGCTATGCTTTAGCACCTCACCGATGCAGCCGTATTCAAATCCCATAAAAATCCTCCGTTGCGCCTTGCGCACAGTAAAAATTATCGCAGAAAATCCGTGCCGTATCTCACCGTCAAAATATCAGCCACGGCAATTGCAACCGCCGCGTCAAGAACGGCGCGAACTCTGTGTATTATCGCGGGGTCGTGGCGTCCCTCAATTTTAATGGTAGTGCTCTCGCCCGTCGCAAGATTAACGGTCGTCTGCTCCTTGTATATTGACGGCGTGGGCTTAACGGCACATCTGAAGATTATCGGCATTCCGTTTGTAATGCCCCCGTTTATGCCGCCGTTGTTGTTTGTTTTCGTCTGTATTCTGCCGCCCTCCGAAATAAACTCGTCGTTTGCCTCGCTTCCGAGCGTGTCGCAAAAACCAAATCCAAGCCCGAATTCGACTCCCTTAATAGCGGGAATTGAAAATACCATATGCGAAATCACGCTTTCAACACTGTCGAAAAACGGCTCGCCAACACCTGCGGGGATTCCGAAAATCCCCCCCTCAAGTATTCCGCCAACGCTGTCGCCCGCCTCTTTTGCGGCGAGTATCTCTGCCCTCATGGGTTCCTCGACGGCTGCGTCAAGCACGGGAAAGAGCCTTTCCTCAAGGATAGAAACGTCGTCTGCCGTCTTGATTTTTCTGTCTGCGATTCCGTGAAGATTCAGTATATGCGAGCCAACGGTGATTCCTTTCTTTTTGAGTGCCGCGCGCAGTATCGCTCCCGCGGCAACCAACGGTGCGGTTATTCTTCCCGAAAAATGTCCGCCGCCGCGATAATCTTGAAAGCCGTGGTATTTGCACTCGGCAGTATAGTCCGCGTGGCTGGGGCGGGGAAGATTCTTGGTCCTCTCGTAATCGGAGGAGCGTGTGTTTTCATTTTTTATAAGTATAGTGAGAGGTGTGCCCGTCGTAAATCCGCCAAACTCACCGCTGACAATTCGAAAGCTATCCCCCTCAACTCTTGCCGTTGATATTTTTCCTTGCGGACGCCTTGCTGCAAGGCATTTTTCTATATATTCTCTGTCAATTTCAATTCCGGGAGCAATTCCGTCTATAACCGCGCCGATTTCTTCTCCGTGGCTTTCGCCGAAAAGTGTAACGGTTATGCTTGAGCCAAAAGTATTCTTCAAAAAATCACCCCCAAAGATTTTCCTTAATCAAACGTGAAAATGCTTCAAATTTCATATTTTCGATTTTGTATGACCCAATTTGTTCAACGAAAATAACGTCAATTCCACCACCCGCTTGCTTTTTGTCGTGTGCCGCGTGGGAAAGCGCCTCGTCTGTGTCACCTGTAAATTTTGTCGGAAGTCCGATTCGTTCAAGAACCGCAACCAACCTCTTGCGCACGTTTTCCGAGCAAAGCGGAATCATGCCTATCGCAACGCATTCGCCATGGTAAAGATCACCGAGATTTGCCGCCGACTCAACTCCGTGTCCAAACGTGTGTCCAAAATTCAGTATCTTGCGAAGCCCCGCTTCGCGCTCGTCCTTTTCAACAACGGATTTCTTGATTTTGAGCGCGCGAACTATCACGTCCTCGATATTTTTTTCGTCTATATCCTCGCTTTCGAAAAGCTCAAAAAGCTCTCTGTTGCTCGTTGCCGCCATCTTAACTGCCTCGGCAAGACCTGCCGCGTAATGCCTTTTGGGCAGCGTTTTCAGTGTGTCTGTATCAATAAGCACCGCCTTTGGTTGATAAAAGGCACCAACGACGTTTTTTGTTTTTTCAAGATTAATTCCGCACTTTCCACCAATAGAGGAGTCGATTGCGGAGAGCGTTGTCGTGGGCACGTTGTAAAAATCAATGCCCCTCATATAGCTTGCTGCCGCAAATGCGGAAAGGTCGCCGACAACCCCGCCGCCGACCGCAACAACCGCGTCGCTTCTCGTCATGTTGAAATCAAGCATATTTTTGAGTATATCCTCAAAAACAGAAAAGCTCTTCGCCCCCTCGCCTTGAGGCGTAACGTATATCCTCGATTCTCGGCATGCCTCCGAAATCGCAAGTGCGTATTCCTTTGGAACGCCGGCATCGGTTATTATAAAAACCCGTCTTTTAAGATTGAAGTGCTTTTCCGCCTCGGAAAGCAGTCCTGCGCCCACCGCTATGCAGTATCCGCGCTCGCCAAGCTCAAGATTAAGTAAGGTCATTTTATTCTCCAATCAGCTTTTTTGTATATGTTCCAACGTTCTTTAGACTGTCGCAGTATTTGTCAAGCTCCGCCATCATCGTTGCACCCTCGTAGGTGTGAACGTTTCCCTCCGCCTCAACGTAGAAGTAGTATTGCCAAAGCAGCTCTTTCATAGGACGCGAGCGAAGCGTTCTCATATTGAATCCGTGCTTACCTATTATATCTATAGCCTTTGCAAGCGCGCCCGCCTCGTTTCTAACCGTGAAAAGAAGCATAGTGTGAACGCCCATCTCACTCGATGAATGTCTGCTCTCGGCTCTTGAAAGAATAACGAATTTCGTCGTGTTGGTCTTGCTTGTGTTGATTTCGCGCGCAATAACCTTGAGTCCGAAAATCTGTGCCGCCTCCGCGCTCGCTATCGCGGCTATAGACTTGTCGTTGCAATTCTTAACGTATTCTGCCGCAAGCGCGGTGTTAACGTATTCTCTCGCTATGAAATTGTGCTCACGTATGAAATTTGAGCATTGAGCAATAGCTTGCGGGTGGCTGATAACCTCCTTGATATCTGAAATATCCGCGTCGGGAAGGCAAACCAAATCGTGCGTAACCGCAAGCTCGGTAACCGCATTAACGTAAAGCGAGCCCGAGAAAAGCAGGTCGCAAACCTGTCCAACGTCGCCGTTGTAGCTGTTTTCTATGGGAAGAACCGCAACGTCGCATTCTCCGTTTTCAACCGCGGCGTAAGCGGCGGCAAAATCGGGATAGGCTATTCTCTCGGAATTGGGGAAGCACTTTGTTGCCGCAATATGAGCGAAAGCACCGCGAGTGCCGCTGTAGGCAACCCTCGCACCCGCCATAAGTCTTGATTGAAAATCGCGAGAAACTGCCATGGTGTTCTTGAGAAATTGCACGTAGTATTCGCGCATTACGGGGTCGGAAACGTATTCGCTGTTCGTCTTAATAACCTCGTCCTCTCGCGCCTTGTCATAGATTGCAAGTCCGCGCTCCTTTTTGTAATCAGCGATGATTTTTGCGCACTCCATTCTCTCCGAGAAAAGCTTTGCCATCTCTCTGTCTATGATGTTTATTTTCTGTCGTGCTTCTTTAAGACTATCCATAAAATTTGCCTCACAAAAACATTTTTTAATGTTATGTTAACAGTGTTAACTTGAAATCTTTTATAGTAATATTATAATCATATATAAAAAAAAGTCAATACGTTTCTCAAAAAAATATCAAAAAATACTTGAATTTTTTAAAACTCTATGATAGAATGTTAACAGTATTAACATAGAGGTGTATATGGAAGATAGATTTGTTGAAGAAAACGTTAAGCATAGATTAATTCTTGCGGGAATACGGGAGCTTGAGGAGTACGGAATAACCGATTTTTCGCTTCGCCGAGTTGCCGTGAGCGCGCAGGTATCGTGTGCCGCGCCATACCGTCATTTTAAAAGCAAGGAGG
>JAGBUD010000019.1 GCA_017630995.1 Clostridia bacterium | reverse complement strand
TACACGAAGCCCTTTAACGAGATTTCGGGCGTTATCGCCGAATTCCAAGGCGCGCTTGCGTGTGCGGGCAGAGTTTTTGAGCTTATCGAAGCGGAGGAGGAAGCTCCCGACCCCGAAAATCCCACGGCACTTGAGCGTTGCCTCGGCTCTGTTGAATTAAAGGACGTTCGTTTCTCCTACGTTCCCGAAAAGCCGCTCATTGAGGGACTTTCTCTCAAGGCGCACGAGGGTCAGCGAATTGCTATAGTTGGACCTACGGGCTGCGGAAAAACCACTCTTATCAATCTCCTTATGCGTTTTTACGACGTTTGCGACGGTGAAATATCCGTTGACGGCGTTAAGATAACCGATATGAAGCGCAAGGATTTGCGCAAAAATTACGGAATGGTGCTTCAAGACACTTGGCTGAAAGCGGGAACGGTTAAGGAAAACATCGCAATTGGCAAGCCCGATGCTACCGACGAGGAAATTATCGCGGCGGCAAAGGCGGCACACGCCCACGGCTTTATTAAGCGACTTTCAAACGGATACGACACTCATATAAAGGAAGACGGTGAGGGGCTTTCGCAAGGTCAAAAGCAGCTTATCTCGATAGCAAGAGTTATGCTTTCCCTGCCCCCTATGCTGATACTAGACGAGGCGACCTCCTCGATAGACACTCGCACCGAGCTTAAAATTCAAGAGGCATTCCTTAAAATGATGACGGGAAGAACGACCTTTATCGTTGCACACAGACTTTCCACGGTTAAGGAAGCCGACATAATACTCGTTATGCGTGACGGAAATATAGTTGAAATGGGAACGCACAAGGAGCTTATCGAAAGGGGCGGATTCTACCACACCCTTTATAACAGTCAGTTTGCTCACTGAAATATCCAAAAAAAGAGGTGATACCTTTGGCTAATATGCAAGAATACAGAATAGCATACAAGGCTCTGCTCGACGCTCTTGACAAGGGCAAGCTTTCGCGCAGAGAGCTTATCTATGCAACAATAGAGGCATTCAATCTCACCGCTGCGGAGCGCCTTGACGACAGCACAAACGGCAGAATAAACACACTGCGCAGTCTTATCGGCACCATTATAAACGAAATGGAAGCCAAGAAGATAATAAAAAAGGACACAGCTGGCTTATATCTGCGCGCAAGCGAGAAATTCATAGCAATTCGAAGCGAGGAATGCGAAAAGGAAATCCTTGAAATTCTAAAGGCGGAGCCGAAAACCCGCGCACAGATAAAGGACGAGCTTATTTCCTATTTCCAAACCGACACAACGCCCACAGCCAGAGATGACAACAAGCTCCTCACCTACACAGGTCAGATACTCAAAAGACTTATCGGCGAAAACGTTCTCGCGTACGACGGCTCAACCTATTCCCTAGTTCCCGAAAGAAGCGTTTACATAAACAGTAAAAAGGCTCTTCTTTCGCTAAAGGCGGATTTCTTAACAAGGCTTCATTCGCGCGGTGGAGAATTTTTTGAGCATTACTTTATGAATCTTCTTGCAAGATACCTTGCGCACAAGGGCAAAATCATAATTGAAAGCCACGTTACAGGCGGCTCCGATGACGGCGGTATAGACGGAATTGCAAAAACCGTTGACTGCCTTGGATTCAGAGAAACGATTATGGTCCAAACCAAGAACCGACTTGACGTTTCAAACGAAACTGACATACGCGGATTTTACGGCGCGGTTTGCGCAAATCAAGGCAGCCGCGGAATATTTGCAACGACCTCCGATTTTCACCCCATGGCAGAAAAGTTTTTAAGCTCGATTGACAACTGCGTGGGCGTTAACGGCGGCAAGATTTTCGAAATGGCAGTTGAAGCGCAGTACGGAATCATTCGCAACGGAGCAAAGCTCTCCATTGACAGAGAAATAATTTAATTTGAGGTAATATATATGAAGGTTAACGAAGCTCGCGAGGTTGTTAAGGCGGCAGTGCTTGACGTTGTGCATTTATTTGACGGCAAGGGCTTTGAAATCAGCGCAAGCACCTACTACTGCGACAAAAATCTCAATCAGATTACGGAATTTGACCAAAAGGTTATTCTTCTTTTCGGGTCAATAAAAATCGGACTTGCTGATATGGAAAGCGACGAATATTGCACCTATGCCCTTTGCTGCGAGGTAAAGGCGGCAATGGTTGACGATGAAGAGTTGACAAAGGAAATAGAAAACTTTAAGCGCGACGTGCAGGAGCTTATCGACAAGCTGATGAGCGCTCCCTCGAAAAAGCAAATGCTGCTTGATATAAATGCAAGCCAAGAAAGAGAAGCTGAAAAATCCTTTGAGGAATTTAACGCGCAAATGAGAAAAATGAAGCTAAAGCTTTACTGCGCGCTCGGAGTTCTTGCAATTATCGCGGCGGGAATTCTGATTTTCAGCCTGGTCGTTTAACGCTATGGATTTTTCAAAATACGGCCCCAAAAGGCAGGCGAGCTGCGAGAGCTGCGAATTTTATCAGCACGACGATTACACCGATTCATACACCTGCACACTGAATCTTGACGAGGATGAAATGCAAAGCTTTCTTTCAAGCAACACAAATTCCTGCCATTACTACAGATTTTACGATGAGTACAAGAGCGTGCAAAAGCAAATATAACGAAAACGAGAAAAAGGGGCTGTCGCATTTAGGGAGAACCGAATAAAAAACGAGTGGAGACACTGTAAAAGGTGCCTCCACTTTTGCTTTGCGCTTTTTTCTTTAATTTTAAGGTTGAAAACCAAAGGTTTTCTCCAACCTAAGGTTTTCTCCATTTTAATAGGATTTTTTATTCTATCGCCGTTTCCTCGCTCGACGTACCCTTGTACGCCTATCGCTCGTCAGCCGACGATTTCTCC
>JAGBUD010000172.1 GCA_017630995.1 Clostridia bacterium | reverse complement strand
TTCGGAGATTTCACCGCAAAGAGCGGAAGAAAGATCCCCTACTTCATAAACGCAGGTGAAATCAAGACGGGAGAAAACATTGCAAAGCTCGGTCAGTTCTACGCAAAGGCTTACCTTGATAAGCTCGGCAAGAAGCAGGCTGCTCTTTACGGCCCCGCATACAAGGGAATTTCTATCGCGGTTTCCGCTTCTATCGCGCTCAGCGCAGAGGGACTCAATCTTCCTTTCTTCTTCAACAGAAAAGAGGTTAAGGATCACGGAGAGGGCGGCATTTTCGTTGGCTACAAGCCCACAGCAGACGAAGAGGTAGTTATCGTTGAGGACGTTATTACCGCAGGAACCGCTATCCGCGAAACCATGGATATAATCGGCGCGGCTCTTCCCGGAGTTAAGGTTGCGGCTACGTTCGTTATGGTTGACCGCAAGGAAAAGGGTAAGGGCGAAAAGGGCGCAATGGTTGAAATTGAGGAAGAGTTTGGCTTCCCCGTTTATTCCGTTGTTGACGTATACGATATTATCGAATACCTCGAAGAAGATCCCGCAAACAAGGAAAACGTTGAAAGAATTAAAAATTACCTCACCGTTTACGGAGCTAACGCTTAAATTATGAGAAATTTAATTGATATTCTCGACTTGTCCACAGAAGAGATAGATTCTCTTATCGACACAGCCTCCGATATGATATCACACCCCGAAAAATATTCTTCTGCGGCAAGCGGAAGAATACTCGGTGCGCTTTTCTTTGAGCCCTCAACCAGAACTCGCCTCAGCTTTACGTCAGCAATGATGAGCCTTGGCGGAAACGTTCTCGGATTTGATAATGCAGGCTCCTCCTCGGTTACAAAGGGAGAAACCGTTTCCGATACTATCAGAATGGTTAGCGCATACTCCGATATCATAGCTATGCGCCACCCCAAAGAGGGCGCGCCCATAGTTGCAAAGGAAAGCTCCTCCGTCCCTATTATCAACGCAGGTGACGGTGGACATTTTCACCCCACACAAACTCTTACCGACCTTCTCACGATAAAGAGAAAATTCGGCAGACTCGATAACCTCGTTCTCGGCGTTTGCGGTGACCTCAAATACGGCAGAACCGTTCATTCGCTCATCGCAGCAATGTCCAGATACGAAAACGTTAGCTTCGTTTTCATATCTCCCGCTGAGCTTAAAATTCCCGATTACGTAAAGAACGATTTTCTTTGCGGAAAGGAATACCGCGAGGTGACGAGCCTTGAAGACGAAATAGGTGCGCTTGATATTCTTTATATGACAAGAATACAGGGAGAGCGCTTTGAATCAAAGGAAGAATACGAAAAGCTCAAGGATTCCTACGTGCTTGATGCAAAGAAGCTCGAATCTGCAAAGCCCACCCTTTCCGTAATGCATCCCCTGCCCCGCGTTAACGAAATCAGCACGGACGTTGACGATGATCCGAGAGCGGATTATTTCACCCAAGCGGCAAACGGCAGATATATAAGAATGGCTCTTATTCTTATGCTCTTATCCGAAAAGGACAAGGCAGAAACCCGCCCGCAAGGCAAAGAAAACCCGAGCCTTGCTTGCAAAAATCCGCACTGCATAACCAATGCGGAAAGAGGAATTAAAAAGCTGTTCGCGGGAACAAAGTGCATCTACTGCGACGCCGAAGCCAAGAAGATATAATAGTATAAAATGCTTAATGAAAAAGTAAAAAGCTCTATCAGCACGCTCCCGATACACACGTCGGGAAATCGAACGGAGAAAATGAAAATCGGCCCTATCGTCGGAATTCATTACCACGACGAATTAGAGTTTATACCCGTTTACGAGGGTTGCCTTGCCATTAAGGTTGACGGCGAGGAATACTACGCCAAAAGCGGCGAGGTTATCTTCGTCAATTCGGGTGTTCCCCATAGCACGCGCTGCACAGAGCCAACTATATCGGGCCTCATTCAGTTCCGAGAAAACGACTTTTTGAATTCACACATCACAAAGGTCATAAAATATTCGGTTAAGTTTAATAACCTTTCGGAATCAAAAATAAAGGTTATTAATAACAAAGACCTTTTCGATTCGCTCACCCGCCTTTCCGACGAGGTGAATAAAAAGCAAAAGGCCTTTGAAATCTACGTTCGTTCCGAGATATTCAAAATTCTCGGAATCCTCTACCGCTGCGGCATTATGCTTGATACGGAGAGATATTTTGCAACAAAAGAGGTTCAAAAGATTCTCCCCGCACTTGAGTTCATAAATAAAAACTATGCAGATAACATAACCCTTGAGGACGCGAGCGCCATTCTCAATTTTGACGCGAGCTATTTCTGCAGAATTTTCAAAACCGCCACAGGTGCAACGTTCACCGAATACCTTAATTTCGTTCGCGTTTGCAAAGCCGAAAAGCTTTTGACATCAACAAGAAAATCAATTCTTGAAATATCCGAAGCGGTTGGATTTTCCTCAATCTCCTATTTCAACAGAGTTTTCAAGAAAATCCGTAACCGTTCCCCCGGAAATTACCGCAACGCAGAGCACTTGAACATTTAAATAGTCAAAATCCTATATTAAATAAGGAATAATATTATGGAAAACATCACCGAAAAATTTGGTTTTAAATGCTTGGAATTCACGGTTTTTGGAAGATACGCAAGACTTATTTGCCCAAATTCCACGCCAAACGGAAAATGGCTCCTAAAAACCGAATATGCAGACGCGTTTCCCGAATTCGAGATTGAAATGCTCAATAAAGGATACCACGTTGCTTATATTGAAAACCAAACCAGATGGCACGTTGATGCCGATGACGAGGCAAAGCTTGCACTTGCTGACTTCCTCAAGGAAAATTACGCCCTTAACGAGAAATGCGTTACCGTTGGTATGAGCTGCGGCGGACTTCAATCAATCTACTTTGCCGCAAAATATCCCCAAAGAGTTGCGGCTATGTTCGTAGACGCTCCCGTAACCAATCTCTTGAGCTGCCCTGCATACGTTGGAAACGAGGAGAAAATGCCGGAGGATTTTTGGGGAGAATTTTATAACGCAACAAAAATCACCCTCTCCGAGCTTCTCAATTACAGAAATCACCCGATAGACAGAGTTCCCGACCTTCTTAAAAACAACATTCCGATTTTTATGGCGGCAGGTGATTCAGACGAGGTTGTTCCCTATACGGAAAACGGAGCACACCTCGAAAAGTACTACAAGGAAAACAACGGCACAATCGAGATCGCTATGAAAAAAGGCGTTGGACATCATCCCCACTGCCTTCCCGATAACACCCCGATAATCGAATTCGTTGAAAAACACTACATATGATATTATAATAGAGACGAGAGTGCATTTTCCCATGCATTCTCGTTTTTCCTTTTATAAAACAAAATCGCAATCATTGACTTTCTATGAATAAAAATGAATATTATTTAGAAAAATGAATATTTATTCTTTTATAGCTTGTGATTTTGCACAAATCACCGCATTGTTCTTGGGTAATATAATATAAAAATACGACAAATTTAAAAAAATTTACAAAAACCTATTGCATAATTATTCTGAATGTGATACAATGTGAACATCAAAAATTCAAATTACAAATTACAAAAAGGAAACAAACAAAATGAAAAAGATTCTTTCACTTATTCTTTGTGTTGCACTTTGCTTCACACTTGCTATTGGCCTTACATCTTGCGGATACGACGGCAAGCTCGTTGTAGCTACCTCTCCCGACTTCCCTCCCTTTGAGAGCCTTGAAGGCGGCGAGGTTGTTGGTATCGAGGTTGAGATTATGGAAAAGATTTGCAAAGAGCTTAACTACGAGCTTGTTTTTGAGCAGATCATTTTCGAATCCGTTCTTCCCGGCATTGAAACCGGTAAGTATGACTGCGGTATGTCCGGCATAACCGTTACTCCCGAGCGTGCAGAGAGCGTTCTCTTCACCGATGCTTATTACGTAGCAGCACAGGCTATTGTTGTTGCTGCCGACAGCGCTATTCAGTCTAAAGCAGACCTTGAGGGCAAGAAGGTTTCCGTTCAGCTCGGTACCACCGCTGACGACTTCTGCAACAAGAACGGCTACCAGGTTTCCAGCTTCGAAGCAAACGGTGACGCTAAGCTTGCTCTTACCACCGGTGCGGTTGATGCTTGGGTTGTTGACGACCTTACCGCAAAGCAGATGTGCGAGGGTGACGAAGACGTAGTTATTCTCTCCGAAAAAATGACTGAAGAGCCTTATGCTTTCGCATTCAACTTTGAAGACGAGGAGCTTGTTGAAAAGATCAACGTTATCCTTAACAAGCTTATCGAAGACGGAACAATCAAGGAAATCTTCGAAAAGTATGGCGAGGTTTACGCAGCTCCCGCTAATTAATTTCCAACAAAAGCTTTAGGGGTGCCCCAAAAGGTGCACCCCAAACTTTTCTTTTTTATCTGATTTAGGAGAATTCTATGAAAAAGCTATTTGCATTTTTTTTGCTCCTTCCGGTGATTCTTTCGCTTGTTTTTTCTCTTTCCTCCTGCGTTTCTGCTGAGGATATTCCGGGAGCAAAAGCAACCGCAAGCAACTTGAAGACGAATTACTACGAAACCACGCTTGTCAACAAAGCGGAAGACCTTGAAGCCATCGGTGCTTCCGCGTATCTTACCGCATATCTTAAAGCGGAAAAGAACGAGGAAAGCATTATTATCTGCTACTGCAAAACCTCCGAAGCCGCAGATATGGTTCTTGATGCGTTTAAGACTATGGCTGACGAGAGCAACCAAGAGGTGCTCATTCTTGAAAAGTCCGAAAAGACAGTCTTTCTCGGAACAAGAAACGCCCTCAAGTGCGCAACAAAGAAGCTCTGGCACAACCAGCTCCGCAAAACCTTTATCGAAGACAAAAACTATATGTATATCGTTAAAGGCCTTGGAAATACGCTCCTTATTACAATCGGTGCGCTTCTTATCGGAGTTGTGCTCGGTGTTCTTGTTGCCGTTGCAAAATACTATACCGAGGATAACAAAAAGTTATTCTTCATAAATCTTCTCTGCGATATTTATACAACGGTTATCCGCGGTATTCCCATCACAGTTCTTTTGCTTATATTCTTCTTTATAATTCTTGTAAGTGTTAACGGAGTTTTGGTTGCTATCATAGCATTCGGTATAAATTCCGGCGCATATATGGCAGAGCTTGTCAGAAGCGGTATAAACGCAGTTGATAAGGGTCAAATGGAAGCCGCAAGAAGCATTGGTATGTCAAAATGGCAGGCTATGAAAAACATCATATTCCCCCAAGCAATCAAGAACGTTCTTCCCGCTATAGGTAACGAATGTATTGCACTGTTAAAGGAAACCTCGGTTGCGGGTTACGTTGCCGTCGTTGACCTTACGCGCGGTGTTAACCTTATAAGAAACAATACGTTCGATGCGGTGAACCCTCTTATACTTTCCGAACTTATATATCTTGCACTCGTTGTAGGTATGACACAGCTTCTCAAGGTTTTTGAAAGGAGGCTCAAGAAAAATGAACGTCGCATCAGCAAATAATGACGTTATAATAAACGTTTCGGGGCTTACCAAAAGCTTTGATAACGTTGCAGTCCTTAAAGGAATTGATATTAATATAAACAAGGGCGACGTGCTTTGCGTTATAGGCGCATCGGGCTCGGGTAAATCAACCTTCCTTCGTTGTCTCAACCTTCTCGAGCAGCCTACGAGCGGAAGCATCATATTCGACGGCGTTGACCTTATGTCAAAAACCGTTAACCTTAATCTCCACAGACAGAAGATGGGAATGGTTTTCCAGCAGTTTAACCTCTTCCCCCACCTCACAATACTCAAAAACCTCACAATAGGCCCCACAATGCTCAAAAAGGTGCCCAAGGCGGAAGCGGAAGCAAAGGCTATGGCACTGCTCGAAAGAGTTGGACTTGCGGACAGAGCAAACGACTATCCCGATATGCTTTCGGGAGGTCAGAAGCAGAGAGTTGCTATCGTAAGAGCACTTTGCATGGAACCCGACGTTATGCTCTTTGACGAGCCGACGTCAGCGCTCGACCCCGAGATGGTCGGCGAGGTTCTCGACGTTATGAAAGAGCTTGCCGCAACGGGTATGACGATGATAGTTGTTACACACGAAATGGGATTTGCAAGAGAGGTTGCAAACAGAGTTATCTTCCTTGACGACGGAGTTATTGCCGAAGAAAACGTGCCCTCGGAGCTTTTTGGAAATCCCCAGTCGGAAAGACTTAAAACGTTTCTTTCAAAAGTTCTTTAATTTTAAAGTTGGAGTTAGATATGCTTAATATAAAAGGAAAAGATTTTTTAAAGCTTCTTGATTTTTCTTCAGAGGAAATAGGCGAGCTTATCGACCTTGCCATCGACCTTAAGGCGAAGAAAAAGGCAGGAATCCCCCACAAGCTTTGCGAAGGCAAGAACATCGCCTTGATATTCGAAAAAACGAGCACCAGAACCCGCTGCGCCTTTGAGGTTGCGGGAATGGATCTTGGCATGGGCGTTACCTACCTTGATTCCCAAGGCTCACAGATAGGCAAAAAGGAAACCATTGCAGACACCGCAAGAGTGCTTGCTTCTATGTATGACGGTATAGAGTACCGCGGCTACGGTCAAGAGCTTGTTGAGGAGCTTGCAAAGTATTCAAAAGTTCCCGTTTGGAATGGACTCACCAACGAATTCCACCCCACGCAGATCCTTGCGGACTTTATGACCATTAAAGAGCATTTCGGCTATCTCAAGGGCATCAAGATGGTTTACATGGGCGACGCCCGCTATAACATGGGCAATTCCCTTATGGTTGGCTCTGCGAAAATGGGACTCGACTTTGTAGTTTGCGCACCGGAAAAGTACTTCCCCGATAAAGCTCTTATCGCAGAATGCGAAAAGCTTGCAAAGGAAAGCGGCGCAACTCTCACGTTCCTCACCGATCCCAAGGAAGCTTGCAAGAACGCCGACGTTATTTACACTGACGTTTGGGTTTCTATGGGCGAGCCTTACGAGGTTTGGGCAGAGAGAATCGGAGAGCTTTCACCCTACGCAGTGACCAAAGAGGTTATGTCTTATGCAAAGGATAGCGCAGTATTTATGCACTGCCTCCCCTCCTACCATGATCTTAAAACCACAATAGGCAAAGAGATTGGAGCAAAATTCGGCAGAGAATTTATGGAGGTTTCCGACGAGGTGTTCGAAAGCGAGCAATCAATCGTTTTCGAGGAAGCGGAAAACAGAATGCACACAATCAAGGCAGTTATGGCTGCAACTCTTTAATTGAATGCAAATTTAATTAAATATAAATAAGAAAACAGACTTCGCAAGGATAAAAGCGAAGTCTGTTATTTTTTTATTTTTACTCTTACCGCAACTATTCCGCCAAGCAAGCCCACAACGATACCCGCAAGAGTTCCCGAAACCGAAAGCGGCACGAGATAATACGCTATAGCACCCGTTCCCATAACGATAACGGCAGCCAAAATCTGACCAACGTTATGGAAAAGCGCGCCAAGCACGCTGACACCTATAGCAGAGAACGATAAAAGCTTCTTTACCGCTATCATAACCGCAAGAGAGAGAATTGCACCGAAAATACTGTATAAAAAGCTGACGGGACTTCCAAAAAGAAGCGACGCGAGCAAAACTCGCACAATAGAAACGCCGCACGCCTCCCGCCAACCAAGCTTATAAAGCAAAAATACGATTACGATATTGGGAAGCCCGATTTTGACTCCGGGCACCGCCGAGAGAGGCGGAATCTGCGATTCCACAAACGATAAAATCATAGCAAGCGTCACGGAAACCGCGAGAAACGCAAGCCTTTTTGTAGCTTTATTCACCGTCTATCCCTCCTCAATCATAACCATAACTTTGTTAGGAAGACAAACGATTCTCTCGCCGCAAAGATTGATTTTGCCTTGATTCTTGCACCAACCGTCAGGGCACTCGGCATAAATCATGAACGCCTTTCCGTTCTCGATTTTAAGCTTGTTCGTTCCGCCGTTAATAGTGAACTCACCATCAACGTCAAGCCTATATTCACCGACGAGGTCGTTGCCTATATAAACACGGGCAACGTCACCCGTGCCGCTTTTTTTGTAAACGAAAAAGAAAATGGAGAGAAAAACCGAAAGCAATGCTACTACGAGAATAATGTCGTAAAGATAGCGTTTACTTGCTTTCATTTTTTCTCTCCTTCAAGTTTCAAAAATAGAAAAATTTTGAGCCGGAAGCGTCGATTTTGAGTCAGAAGCTACAGTTACCTACAGTGAGCGACGAGAAGCGACGGTTGTAGCCAAAATTTTTTCATTCAAAATGGGCGCCACAGATAAAGTTGTCCTCATGTATACACTTTACAGGGCATACTTCCCTACATTTACCGCACGAAATGCATTTTTCGTAATCTATGGTGGCGAGATTATCTACGAGTTTTATGGCTGCTGTGGGGCATACCTTTTCGCATTTGCCGCAAGCTATGCAACCGTTTTCACAGAACTTGCGAACCTCTGCACCCTTGTAGTGATTATTACATTTAACCACCACGCGTGTAACGTCATTTACAAGGTGAATGATTCCGTTGGGACAGGTGCGAGCGCAAAGACCGCAGCCTATGCACTTTTGCGGGTCAATTTCCGCAATCCCCTTGCTATTTATAAATATTGCATCGCGGGGGCAAACCTTTATGCAATCGCCATAACCAAGACACGCAAAGGTACAAAATCTATCGCCCGCGAAATTCATATTCGCCGCCTTGCAAGTGGGGGGACCTTGATAAATATATTTTCTTTCATCGGGGTGGCAAGCACCGTTACAAGCAACGTATGCAACCTGCTCGACAACCTCCTCTGCCTCTACTCCGAGAATCTGCGAAATTTCCGCCGCAGTTCCGTCACCGCCCGGCACACACAAATTCGCTTTAACGTTGTCGCCGCTGACGAGAGCCTTTGCATAGCTCTCACAGCCCGAATATCCGCATGCACCGCAGTTTGCACCGGGGAGACACTCTTTTATTTGAGATATTCTTTCGTCCTCACGAACGTCAAAATAAGAGGACGCAACGGTGAGAATGAGCGCACAAAGCAAGCCAACACCTAAAAGAAGAAGAATTGGAACTAAAATTGGCATTTTACTTTCCCTCCTTTACGCAAGTATGCCTTCGACAACTCCGGCAAATCCGAAGAATGCAAGAGATACTATCGAAGCCGCGATAAGCGTTATAGGCAAGCCTTTCATACACTCGGGAACGGGGGCATTTTCTATTCTTGAGCGAACGCCCGCAAAGAGCACCATCGCAAGCAAGAAGCCGAGTCCGACACCGAGAGAGGAAACCATAGACTCAACAAATCCGAATCCATCGGTTATATTGTTTATGGTAACACCGAGAACTGCACAGTTTGTGGTTATAAGGGGGAGATAAACGCCGAGCGACTTATGGAGCGCGGGAATGAATTTTTTAAGCACTATCTCCACGAACTGAACGAGAGAAGCGATAACGAGAATGAACACTATCGTTTGAAGATATCCGAGATTTATCTTTTCGTTATCAAGAATAAAGGTTTGAATGGGCCAAGTTACTGCGGTTGCGCAAAGCATTACGAATATAACCGAAACGCCCATACCCACAGCTTGATTAACCTTTTTGGAAACACCGAGGAAAGGGCATATTCCAAGGAAGCGCTGAAGAACGTAGTTATTTACAAGAACACCCGCCATCAGAATGAGGATTAATGACTTTACAGTTTCCATCAGTTACCCTCCTCTGTTGAGTTCTGATTTGCCTCGGTATCGGTGATATGAGAGGTAACCTCCGCCATATCATTGCACGAGGTCTTGTTGCAGATGCTTGCAGAGGGACAACCCGCGCAAGAGAAATTCTTGCGCTTTTCCGCGCCCTTTTTGACACCTATCTTGTTTATTACTGCAATCATAATACCGAACACAAGGAATCCACCCGGAGCTTCTTGAAGTATCGGAATATTGTACTTTGAAAGAACTGGAAGATGCCAAGGCTTGTCGGGGATTACGGTTATCGTTCCCGCACCGAGAGCTTCACGAATGAGAGCCATTACAACAAGCGCGAGGAGGAATCCGAGTCCCATTCCAAGACCGTCAAGAGCTGAATCGATAACGTTATTCTTTCTTGCGAACATTTCCGCTCTTGCAAGAATTATGCAGTTAACTACTATAAGAGCGAGATAAACGCCCATCATATCGTAAAGCTCGGGCAAATATGCATTTAAGCACATTTGAACCAAGGTTACAAATGCCGCTATAACAACTATATAGCACGGGATTCTGACAGAATCGGGAATGATTTTTCTGAGCGCAGATATTGCCATATTTGAGCAAATCAAAACTATGGTTGCCGCAATGCCCATACTGAGAGCGTTAATAACGCTTCCCGTTTGAGCGAGGGTGGGACACGTGCCGAGCACAAGCACAAGCACGGGGTTTTCAAGGATAAGACCCTTGAGCACAAGCATAAGCTTATTATTTTTCATAAGGGGCCCTCCTTTTTCTGTTATATACGAAGAATGCCACAAAAGAGCCGACAGCAACAACCAATACGGTTATTCCGATAACTCTGGGAGCTATGCTCTTTTCGCTTGCCCTTACGGCGTCCACCGCCGTGAGAGCTTCCTTAAAGGAATTTATAACGTTGGTTGAGGTATTTGTTGCGTTGGTTACAAGCTCTACTGCATCAATGGTCGAGGAGCTTGTGCCGGAGAGTCTATTATAGAATGCGTCTACCTCCTCGGCTGTGGGAGGAACGTAGCCGTACATTGCATCACTTGTTTTCCAAGTAAGCTTATTGAGTCCGCTTATCTTTCCGTTGTTTCCAATGTGGATAAGAGCCTCCGACTCAACCGTGCCGTAATTTGCCGAAATTACCACAACGTAAGCGACGTAACCCTTGCCGCCCTTATTCT
>JAGBUD010000018.1 GCA_017630995.1 Clostridia bacterium | reverse complement strand
CGCTTTTTTATATCGACGGCTTTGTAACGGACAGCGAGATGCAGAGAATGATGCAGTTCGTTTTGAATGAGAAGAGTATGGGCGGCGCGGGAGAAACGGTCAAGCGGCTTCCCTATATGGAGGTCGAGATTGTCGTCGATTTCGAAAAGATAATTTGCGCGGTTTTATCGGGGCAGTCACTTTTGCTTTCCGAAACCTTTGTTGACGAAGCGATATTGATTGATATGCGGACCTATCCCGCCCGCACAACCGCCGAGCCCGATAGCGACAGAGTAATGCAAGGCGCGCACGACGGATTTGTCGAAACGCTGGTTATGAACACCGCGCTCATTCGCAGAAGAATTCGAGACGAGCGGTTGACTATGGAGCACGTGAATATGGGCGGAAGCTCGAAAACCGACGTGGTTATCTGCTATATGGACGGTGTTGCGGATAAGGATATCATAAGCGACGTAAGGACGCGACTCAAAGCGGCAAAGCCGAAATCATTAACTCTCGGTTATCAGAGCCTTGCCGAATCGCTCATTCGTCGTGGCTGGCTAAATCCCTTTCCAAAGATAAGAACAACCGAGCGTCCCGACACCGCGGCGGCGCAGCTTTTGGAGGGGAACGTGCTTGTAATTTGCGACACGGCTCCGCAGGTTATGATATTTCCGACCTCGATATTCGATTATTTGCAGCAGACGGACGATTATTATTTTCCTCCCCTCACGGGAACGTATTTGCGCCTTGTGCGAACGCTTATATTGCTTCTTTCGGCAATAGGGACTCCGCTTTGGTATATGTGCATATACTATGCGGACGCACTGCCGTCGTCTCTCGCGTTTTTCTTGCCCGACGAGCCGGGGGCATTGCCGATAATACTTCAGCTTTTGCTTGTTGAAATTGCGCTCGACGGACTGAAAATAGCTTCGATGAACACTCCCGATATGCTATCAAATTCGCTGTCCATCGTCGGCGCTCTTATACTCGGAGATTTTGCGATAGAGGTCGGGTGGCTTTGCGCCGAGGTTATTTTCTATATGGCATTCGTTGCGATAGCTAACTTTGCCCAACAAAATCACGAGCTTGGCTATGCTTTTAAGTGCGTTAGGGTTATAACTCTTATTTTGACCGCATGTTTCGGAATATACGGCTTTTTGGGTGGAATAGCTATAGGGGCGCTGCTTGTTGTAACGAACAATAATTTTCTCGGCAGAGGATATTTATATCCCTTAATTCCATTCAATGCGGGTGCGATGGCAAGGCTGATTTTCAGAACGAAAAAGAACGATTTTTATAAATAAGCGCAGCTCACCCGCGTTTTTTTTGGTTTACTTGGTTTTTCGACGTTTTTATTTTTCGGGCGGTTTAAAAATATTTTAAATTTTATTAAACTCTATTGCAAAAATAAAGAAAGTGGTGTAAAATATATAAGACAAAATATTTCGAATGATAAAATCTTACAGGAAGGACGGTGCATTGTTTTGGGCAGAAGAATGAATGAAGCTTTTCTTGCGGCTTATATCGAGCTTGATAGCGATTGCTCAAAGAAGTTTGGTGTTTCGAGCGGTGGAGTTACCGAATATATAAACCGTCTTAACAATGCGCGCTTCGCGCCGGGAAGAGATGACGTGCTTCCTCGCCTTGTAAGATACAGAAACGTCAGAAACAAATTCGCTCACGAGATTGCGGCGCTCCGAAAGGTTGACGAAATAACCAAGGTTGACCTCAACTGGATAAGAAGCTTCAACCGTGACGTTTTAAGAAAGCGCGACCCCATATCTCTTTACTTGAGAAAGGCACGCCGCTATGCCCGCCGACGCAAGATGCGCAGATTGCTGTACGTATCTCTCGTCTTTATAATTGTCATACTTGCAGCACTTCTCTATTTTTCACTATCAAGATAAAGAGGGAATTTGTATGTTAGCTTCGTATCATACGCACACTTACCGTTGCGGTCATGCTGTGGGCAAGGAAGAAGAATATATAGAAAAAGCAATAGCCGAGGGTTTAAAAACTCTCGGCTTCGCCGACCATGCCCCGATGAGATATAGAAACGGATTCGTTTCGGGACATAAAATGCGCCCCGAGGAAATAGGCGAATATTTTTCAACCCTCGGCGCATTAAAGGAAAAATACCGCAACGATATTGATATAAAAATCGGACTTGAAACCGAATATTACCCTGATCTTTGGGAGGATTGCCTCGATTTTTGGAGCGCATATCCCGTTGACTATATTCTTTTGGGTCAGCATTTTTCCCCCAACGAAGATTCGCGCGATACGTATTATTCGGGGCACCCGTTTTTAGACGAGTCAAAGCTTTCGATGTACGTCGATTTGGTTTGCGAATGTATGAACACGGGAAAGATAACCTATCTCGCTCACCCGGACCTTATAAATTATGCGGGAAGCGATCTTGATTTTTACATATTCGAGATGCGCCGCTTAATTGCGGAGGCGATGAAGCTTGGTATTCCGCTTGAATATAATCTTCTCGGAATGAAGCTCGGAAGAAATTATCCAAACGAGCTTTTCTGGAACGAGGTTGCCGATATGGGAGCCCTCACCGTTATCGGTTGCGATTCTCACGCGCCGCGCCGCGTTGCCGATGCGGAGGAAATAAGCTTTGCCACTGCGTATCTCAACAAAAGGGGAATAAAGTTTATTGATGAAATAGAGCTGATTAAACCGTTTTAAAGTGACACGGTATGCCTTTTATCAAAAATAAAGCACTTACGAAGCGTTTTGCATTGCCGTAAGTGCTTTTTGTATTTTCGGTTAGTTTTTCTTTTGAGAAAGGTAGATTATCAAAACGTTTATATCGGCGGGGTTAACTCCGCTGATGCGTGACGCTTGACCTATGTTTGCGGGACGTATTTTGGCAAGTTTTTCGGCAGCTTCAAGTCGCAGTCCCGGAATTTTGGAATAATCCATTTCTTGCGGCAAAAGCTTGTCCTCCAGCTTTCTCTTTCTTTCAACGTCGGCAAGCTCTCGCTTTATATATCCCTCGTATTTTATAAGGATTTCGGCAGTAACGCGAACGCTTTTTGGAAGAGCAGGGCGCTCCGTGTCAATTTTTTCGAGTGCCTCATAGCTTATTTCGGGGTGGCGGATAAGCTCCGCGAGCTTGATTCCCGTGTTCAGAGGTGATGAGCCGAGAGAAGAGAGAAGTCCGTTTGTCTCATCGCTTGGCGCGATTACCGTCTTTTCGATTCTCTTAACCTCATCGAATATCATTTTCTTTCTGCCAAGGAATGCCTCGTATTGCTCGTCGCCGACAAGGCCCGCCTTGCGTCCGATTTCGGTAAGTCTTAAATCCGAATTATCCTGCCGCAAAAGCAAGCGGTATTCGGAGCGCGACGTCATCATTCTGTAAGGCTCGCGCGTTCCCTTTGTAACGAGGTCGTCGATAAGAGTGCCGATGTAGGAGCTGTCCCGCGTCAGAATTATAGGCTCCTCGCCCTTAATCGCAAGGGCGGCGTTTATTCCTGCAATAAGTCCTTGCGCCGCAGCCTCCTCGTATCCCGACGTGCCGTTAAACTGTCCCGCTCCGTAAAGTCCGCTGACCTTTTTAAATTCGAGAGTAGGAAGCATTTGAGTCGGCTCCGCGCAGTCGTATTCTATCGCGTATGCGTATCTCATTATTTCGGCATTTTCAAAGCCCGGAAGCGTTTGTAGCATTTCGTGCTGAACGTCGGTGGGCATAGACGTCGAAAAGCCTTGAATGTACATCTCGTCGGTTGTAAGACCGCACGGCTCAACGAAAAGCTGATGGCGCTCCTTGTCCGCAAAGCGCACAAGCTTGGTTTCTATGGAGGGGCAGTAGCGCGGGCCTTCGCTAATGATATTTCCCGAATACATAGCGCTTCTGTCCATGTTGTCTAGTATAGCCTTGTGTGTGTTCTTATTTGTATAGACTATATGGCAGCACACGCGATTGACGTCCTCTCCGTAATCCTCCCCCGTTCTTTTTGAATACGGGGTAGGAGAGTCCTCGCCCATTTGCTCCTCGAGCACCGAAAAGTCAATGCTTCGTCTGTTTACGCGCGCAGGTGTGCCCGTTTTAAAGCGCATAAGCTCAATTCCCAGCTCCTTTATGGAATCGGAAAGGCCGTGCGAGGCGAGCATTCCATCGGGGCCTGCAGGGAAGACCTTATCGCCGACAAATATTTGGCTTTCAAGGTATGTTCCGCTTGCAATTATGACCTTTTTTGCTTTCCAAATCTCACCGAGATCGGTTTCAACTCCGCAAATTTTTCCGTCCTCGGTCAATATTTTTACTATCTGCGACTGAACAAGGCGCAGATTTTTTTGTTTTTCAAGCGTCGATTTCATAACGCTTTTGTAAATTGCTCTGTCGGCTTGAACGCGCTTTGAATGAACTGCAGCGCCCTTTCCCAAATTGAGCGTGCGCGATTGAATGGTTGCAATATCTGCGGCTCTTCCCATTTCTCCGCCGAGCGCGTCTATTTCAAAAACAAGGTGTCCCTTTGCGCTTCCGCCTATCGAGGGATTGCACGGCAGATTTGCCACCGCGTCAAGATTCATTGTGAAAAGAACGGTGTCAACCCCGATTCTCGCCGCCGCGAGCGCGGCTTCGATTCCCGCATGTCCTGCGCCTATAACGGCTACGTCTGTCTTTAATCTTTCGTTAATATTCATCTTATTCTCTTAAAAATCAAATCTTTTTGCTTCAATTGTTTTTCCGCTTTGCTCGTCAACCGTGAAAAGAATTGCGTTTGCCACGGGAGCACCGCTTGCCGCCTTGAATTTTGCGGGAAGCTTTGTTTTCATTCTCTCAATAACCGATTCGGGATCCATTCCTAAAATTCCTTCGGATTCGCCGCACATTCCAACGTCGGTGATATATCCCGTGCCGTTCGGAAGAATTCTTGCGTCGGCGGTGGGAACGTGGGTGTGTGTTCCGAAAACAACGGACACTCTGCCGTCGTAGTTATATGCAAGCGCGCCCTTTTCACCCGTTGCCTCTGCGTGAAAATCTATAACCGAAACGTCATAGCTTCCTTGATTTTCGGAAAGCGTGCGGTCAATATAAGAGTAGGGGGAATTTAACTGCGGCTCCATATGAACCGTTCCGAGCGCGGATATAACGAGAACTCTGTATCCGTTCTTTGCTTCGGCAATGCAGTATCCGTGTCCGCAAGCCTCGTCGGGAAAGTTTATCGGGCGCAAGATGTTTTCTTTCTCGTCAAGGTATGAATAGCACAGCTTATTTTGCATAGTGTGGTTTCCGCCCGTTATAACGTCGGCACCCGCGAGGAAAAGCTCTTCTGCGCTATCGGGAGAAATTCCCGTGATAAAGGAAGCGTTTTCGGCATTGACTATAACGAAGTCGGTTTGGTTTTCGGAGCATATTCTCCAAAGATTCTTTTTGAGATGCTCAAGTCCCGCGGGACCCGTGACGTCTCCTATAATAAGTATTTTCAAATTTTTTCTCTTTTCTATCTCCGATTTCGGAGGTTTTCTATATTTTATCACAAAGCTTTCTTTTTTGCAAGTTTTCTACATAATATATTATAAAAGAGCTGCAATATCGGTGAAAACAAAAAGATAGCCCGAATTTCGGGCTATCTTTAAGATTGAATTCAAGCGATTATTTTGCGTAATCAACAGTTCTGCTTTCTCTGATAACGCTGACCTTTATCTGTCCCGGGTAATCAAGCTCGTTTTCGATCTTGTGAGCAATGTCTCTTGCGAGAATCTTCATCTTGTCATCGTCGATCATTTCGGGCTTAACCATTATGCGCACCTCACGGCCCGCCTGGATAGCAAACGTCTTGTCAACTCCCTCGAAATCTCCTGCAACCTCTTCAAGCTTCTGAAGTCGCTTGATATAGTTTTCTATATTTTATCACAAAGCTTTCTTTTTTGCAAGTTTTCTACATAATATATTATAAAAGAGCTGCAATATCGGT
>JAGBUD010000171.1 GCA_017630995.1 Clostridia bacterium | reverse complement strand
TAAGTCCAACCGCATCGTCAAGCGCAACAACAGGAAGAAGAATGTCTGTAAGATTTCCCTTTGCCTTATACTGCTTTACGACCATAAGGGTTGCCGCGGGTGCGGTTGCTGCGGCGATAGCGCCCAATACGATAGCGACCTCAATAGTAATTAATTCGGGTTTTATAAAGTGAAGAGTAATAAGAACCGCATCAACGAGCACCGTCGTAATTACGGCCTGCAAAATTCCTATTACGGTTGCTTGCTTTCCTATTTTCTTGAGCTGCGTTAATCTGAACTCATTACCGATTGAAAAGGCGATAAATCCAAGCGCGACTTCTTTCAAGAGCTCATAGCTTTTAACGTCATCCTCGCTGATAAATCCGAGCCCCTGTATGCCAAATTGACCAAGCACGTACGGACCGACGAGAATTCCCGCGACAAGATAGGCAGTAACAGCGGGAAGCTTTAATACTTTAGCCAATCTTGACAAAAGAAGTCCTGCAAGAATGGCGATAGATAAGCTTAAAAGTGATTGCATAAAGAATTCCTCTAAAAAAACAACAAATTTTTAGCCCCAAAGAACTAATAAAGCCTTGGGGCGATGTATATTGTAGCACAAGTTTTTATATCTTTCAAGGGCTTTTTAAAATATTATTAATATAAATATTAAAAAAGAAGCGAATTGTTATACTTGGTCGGCAATCCCTCGCGATAAAGATGCGAATCGGAGGAGAGGGTCAGCACCGTTGGATACGCATATTCACCAAACGTTTTGAAGTTTATAACCGTCATACCCGTATGAGTCATATCAAAATGTGTCGAAAAATGAGGATAAGGTATATCCAAAATCGCAGAGAGGAATGCAAGACCGAAGCCTTGATGAGCAAAAAATGCAATTCGCTCGTTGTTTTCTTGCGTTACCTTGTATTTGCCGCTTTTTCCGTCGTGCTCATAGCCGAGAGAAGAGAGAAATGCGTCCGCTTCTCTTTGAATTCTTTCCATTCCCGCCTTGAAATCGTATTCCGAAAATGCGGGGTGCTCATACCAACGGTGACCAAGCTCAATCATTTTTTCATCGTTTATTATCGGGAAATGGTCCTTTGACTGAAATATCCAAGTTCTTCCCTCTCCCTTTTTTACGGTAAGCTCGCGCCACGCGTGCGCCTCGTTTGCAAAATCAAGAAGCGTGGGCGTTCTCTTTAAAATCTCGCAGGTCGGCTTTGCGGTTTCCTGCGCTCTTATCGACGTTGAGGAAAAGACCTTATCTATTCCGTAAAGCGCAAGTCTTTTTGCAACTGCCTCGGCTTGCCTTTTTCCAAGCGGGGTGAGGGAATCGGGGTCGTAAATGGGGTCTCCGTGTCTTACGTAAAAAAGAAGCATAACCAAATCTCCAAAAACATTAATTGAATTAATTATACTATCGCGCGGCGAATTTGTCAAGGACGTCAGAGCATAACGCCAGGTTGCCGCGAATGCGTCTTTCGTTTCCTTTTCTTTTGCGGGGCGTCAGTTTTTGCGTTATTTAGAAAAACTTTCTAAAAACATATTGACAAAAGCCGTTTATTGTAGTATAATCAATTCGAGTTAGCCGAGGCTAACACCATTGGATAACCCATTTTGGAGATAATATATGAAGCTTTCCGCAGCACAAGAAGGAAAAGAATATATCATCGAGCGAATAGACACTGACGATGACGAGTTGAACTCGTTTTTATTCACGCTCGGATGCTATTCCGGCGAGCCTATAACAGTTATTAAGCGCCGTAAAAGCGGCTCTATCGTAGTTATAAAAGACGGTAGATACAATATAGACAGTTTCATTACCGAGGCTATCACGGTAAGAGAAGAGTGATCTTTGGATCACTTTTTAAAAGCCCTGTAAGTTAGCTGCGGCTAACTTGCATTCAATAACAAAACACGACACATCATCTAATCGGAGGATTTTCTCAATGAGAATTGCTTTAGCGGGCAACCCTAACAGCGGAAAAACAACAATGTATAACGCCCTCACAGGTCAAAACGAAAAGGTTGGAAACTGGGCAGGCGTTACAGTTGAAAAGAAAGAGCACCCCATAAAAAAGCGTCTTTACAAGGACGGGGAGCTTATAGCAGTCGATCTCCCGGGCGCATACTCAATGTCCCCCTTTACCTCCGAGGAAAGCATAACAAACGATTATATAAAAAACGAAACTCCCGACGTTATAATAAACATTGTAGACGGCACAAACCTTTCAAGAAGCCTTTTCTTCACGACCCAGCTCCTTGAGCTTGGCATTCCCGTTGTGGTTGCGCTCAATAAATCCGATATAAACAAAAAAAGAGAAACGAAGATAGACGTAGCGGAGCTTGAAAAAAGACTTGGCTGCAAGGTTGTTGAAACTGCTTCAAAATCCGCAAGCGGAGTTGCAAGGCTCGTTGAGGCGGCGGTAAGCTCGGTTGGAAAAACGCAAAACGCACCTTACGTTCAGAAGGGCGTTGACGTTACGAGCAAGGAAAGCGTTGAAGCTGACGACAGAAAGAGATTTGCTTTCGTAAACGAAATCGTTTCATCGGTTGAAACGAGAAAAACCTTCTCAAAGAATAAAAACTTCCAAGATAAAATAGACACTGTTCTTACAAACAAGTGGGTTGGACTTCCGATATTCGCGCTCATTATGTTCCTCGTTTTCGGAATTTCGCAGGCTTGGCTCGGGCCGTGGGTGGCAGACACGTTCTGCGGCTGGCTTGAAGCGGGCAAGGAGCTTATTGCGCTCGCCCTTTCAAACGAGGCGGGCGAGCTTGGAATATGGGCGTCAATTCTCGTTGAGGGTATAATCGGCGGCGTTATAGCCGTTATCGGCTTCCTCCCTCTCGTTATGATAATGTATTTCCTCATCGCTCTGCTTGAGGATTGCGGATATATGGCACGCGCGACAGTCGTTCTCGACCCGATATTCAAAAAGGTTGGACTTTCGGGCAAGTCGGTTATCCCGTTCGTTGTCGGAACAGGTTGCACGGTCCCCGGCGTTATGGCTTGCCGCACGATAAGAGACGAGCGCGAGCGCCGCGCTGCAGTTATGCTCACGCCCTTTATGCCATGTGGTGCAAAGCTACCTGTTATATCACTTTTTGCGGGTGCGTTTTTCGGGAAATCCGCTTGGGTCGGAACTCTTATGTACTTTATGGGAATTGCAATAATTCTCGTTGCGGCGCTTCTCGTAAACTCAATCACGGGTAACAAAAAGAAACGCTCCTATTTCATAATTGAGCTTCCCGAATATAAGCTTCCGAGCGTTCCGAGAGCTACAATGTCAATGCTTGGACGCGGTTGGTCGTTTATCGTTAAGGCGGGAACTGTTATTCTCGTTTGCAACTTTGTCGTTCACGTTATGCAAACGTTCAACTGGAGATTCTCTCCCGTAAGCGACGCCGCAGATTCTATTCTTCACGATATCGCAACCCCGTTTGCTTATGCCATAGCACCCCTAATCGGCGTTGTGGCTTGGGAATTCGCGGCTGCCGCAATAACGGGATTTATCGCCAAGGAAAACGTGGTTGGCACTCTCGCGGTTTGCTTTGGAATCTCCAACCTCATCAACCTTGACGAGCTTGAAATGACAGGCTCTGCAACCGCGGTTTCCGAGGCTTTCGGAATCGGTGCAGTTGCAGGACTTGCGTATTTGATATTCACCCTATTCTCTCCTCCTTGCTTTGCCGCGCTTGCCGCAATGAATTCGGAAATGAAGAGCAAAAAGTGGTTTTTCGCAGGAATCGGGCTTCAGTTTGCGGTTGGATATACAGTAAGCTTTATAACGTTCTTCTTCGGTATGCTCTTTACACGCCAAGCCTTTGCTTCGCTTTGGATTCCCATAGTTGGCTGGTCGGTAGTTATTCTCATATCAGCACTTCTTGCTTTTCTCATTATACGCAAAAAGGTTCAAGAAAAATCAAGCAATCCGTCCTCGCCCAAAAAGGAATCCGCAAGGGTATAAGCTATGGTCGTAGGTGAAATTATTGCTATTGCCGCCGTTGCCTTTATAATCGGCGGCGCGCTGACGTATATAATAATTGCAAAGAAAAAGGGCAAAAAGTGCATAGGCTGCCCATATGCAGACTCCTGCAACAAATGCTGCGGCTGCAAAAACGAAGAAAAGCATTAATAAAAAACCATCGGAAATTTCCGATGGTTTTTTGTTGTTACTGTGCAAAAATTATATCTTAATATCAAATCTTTCTCTGCCCTTGTATATCGAATATCTGTCATATCCGAGGCTTTGGAGCATTTCTACTCCAAGACCGATATTTCTCGCAAGCATAGACGGCAGGTGCGTATCCTGACCTATAGTTACGGCTCTGCCGCCAAGGTCGCGGTAAAGCTTAAAGAGCCATTCCGATTGCATAGTGTACTTTTGAAATCCCGCAACGTTCATTTCGAGCGCCGCACCGCGAGCGATGACCGTTTTCATTATTTCCGCGATTTCGTTTTCGTAATTTTTTAACTCGGTCTTTCTGCCGTATCTGCCCGTCATATATCTTGCGGGGCAAACGATGTGTGCAAGCACGTCATAATCACAGATTGCGGCGGTTTTGGAGAGCTGGTCGAAATAATCGACGAAATATTCGTCAAGCTCCTCGTCCGTTATTTCCTCGGGTACGAATTCTATTCTGCTATAGGGGCGACCCCATTTTTTCCAAACTGCAGAATGTATAGAGCACAAAACGACGTCAAATTCTCCGATAGACAAAATCTCCTTTGCCTTTTCGGGAGCCCAAAGGTATTCGCCAAGCTCCACACCCGTGTAAAGCTCAAGCCTTCCCTTGTATTTCTCTCTTGCCTCCTTAACGTCGGCAATTGACTTTTTAATTCTGTTATACGTATCGCGCGCCTCGTAGTAATTCATATCGGCATGGTCCGTCAAGGCAAAGCCGCAAATTCCCTTTTCAAGTGCGTATCCGCAAAGCTCGTCAACAGTACCCTTTCCGTCAGAATTCACACTGTGAACGTGGTAATCGTATATCATTTTTTCACCGCCAATAATTTTATTCACCTCATTCTATCACGCACCGCAAGAAAAGTCAACGCCTACTCAAAAAACATTTAAGCAAATTCGGCGGCACCATATATAAAATATTAAAAAACGGTTAATATTTTTCCAATACGGCACATTTGCTTGACATTGCATTTTATAAGATATATAATGGTTATGGTAGATATTTCTTCCAACCAACTATAAAAAGACAGAGATTTATTAAATGATTAATTTTTTTAAGGCGCACAAATCACAAATAATCAAGCTTGCGATTATGTTCTTTATCCTTATAGACATATCAGTTATTTCGCTCTTGATTCTCAGAGCCGCCGGCGTAATATATTATGAGGGAAATGAAATGAGACTTAATGAAGCTCTCTTCGATTCCTTTAGAAATTCTTGGTACTCAAGCTTAATACTCATTGCAATCGAAATCGCAATTACGATTTTGCTTTCGTTTGTTCCGGGTGTTTCTGCGGCATTTCTTCTTCTCATTCAAGCGTTTTTCGAATACGCGTGGCATGCGTTTTTCGTTGCCTTTGCGGGAATTTTGCTCTCAAGCGTCGCGCTCTATTTCATCGGGCGTCTCGGCGGATACCGAATCTGCACAAAGCTCCTCGGCGCAGAGGATTGCCAAAAGGCAACCGACCTATTAAAGCACAAGGGAACGGTTTACTTCCCTCTTATGATGGTTTTCCCCATCTTCCCAGACAACGCGCTCGTTATGATTGCGGGAACTATAAGAATGTCGATGAAATGGTTTATTCCCTCCATCGTTATTGGCAGAGGAATAGGAATTGCAACCATTATTTTCGGAGCTTCCATAATCCCCTACGATAAATTCACTTCCCCTTGGCATTGGGTGATTTTGGTAACCGCTTGCATTATATTCGTTGTGGGAGTCTTTTACCTTGCATTCAGATTTAACAGATTTTTGGATAAGAGAAACAAGAATAAATAATTCTTTAGTCATAAGAAAGACGAGGATACTGTGTAAAACAATATCCCCGTCTTTTTCTTGTTATCAAGCCGTGTTTATTTATCGATTTTATCAAGAAACGAGAGCATAATATTTGCAAAAACTCCGTTTCCCTCCTCGTCCTTTTTATAAACGTATTTACAGTGCTTGCTATGCTGAACGTCAACGAACACCTTGTCCTTATGCCCGAAATGCTCAAGCGTTTTAACCATCAGCATTGTTTGCTCATATCGCGCAAACATATCCTCGTCTGAAACTATAAAGAGCATAGGCGAATATTCCTCGTCTAAACCGACAAAGTACATCGGTGCGGTTTCGTCAACAATCAGTCTGCGAGAGTCCTTGCCAAGCTCGGCAAGAACTCTGAAATGAGAGGTGGGCTGACCCGCGTCGTGAATATACGCGGCAATATCGGTGGGCTTCATGCCGACTGCCCCGAGAAATCTTGCGTCAAAGCAAAGCATCATCGAGATATAGCCGCCCGCGCTGCTGCCACCAACGAATATGCGCTTGCAGTTTCCGTAATTTGCGATATTATCCTTAATCCACTTTATTGAATCTGCTGCGTCAACGATAAAATCAGGAAATTTTGCCTCGGGATAAAGTCTGTATGCCACGCTCGCGGTTGCAATATTTCTTTTGGCAAGCGTCTCTGCAAAAACCTCAACGCCGCCGCGACCTCCCGAGGAAAGTCCGCCTCCGTGAAAATATACGAAAACGTCAAATTCATCGGATTCGGGAAGATGTAAATTTAAAAATAGGGACTCCTTATATTCTATATCGAACTTACTTTGCATAAAAATCTCCTAAAAGCCTTACAATGTGACGGTTTGCCCTGCGGGTATCATTCTTTCTTTTCCCAAATAATTGATATACACGTCGGTGCAAGACGGGTTATAAACCTTGTCGCACGAAATTGAAAATACGAGTCTGCTTGCCGCTTGCAAATATGAATAGATTTCTCCGTTGGTTGCATACCAAATATCATCTCTGCCACCTATGTATTCGGCAAACTCCTCAATTACGTGCCAATTATCGTTGGTGTCAAATTCATAGCTATGTCCCCAAAGATAGAACATTTGCGGTGAGTTGCGCCAGTAGTACGCGGCGTTTTCACTTTCAACAAACGCCCGAGCAAGCTCCATAAGGCGCGGATTGTTATGATGGCAGGTTGCGGGGAGGCGAAGCCAATCGCTAGGTATGTCGAATCTCTCGGTTGATGTGACCGTTCTCGCGTATGCGATTCCGCATTTTGCAACAATGTCCACGACCTCGTCGTTATACGAGCCGTTTGCATATGCCATTCCGTTTATGATTTTGCCGAACGTCTTTTCAAGCTCTATTCTATCAAGGAGAACGTCGTTGGTTGCCATAGGCGCGTCAACTTTAGCGAGCGAAATATGACGGTATCCGTGAACTGCAACCTCCATATCGGAGCCGCAATACAAGCTTATTGCTTCTTCCTTTGTCAGTCTGCCCTTGTCCTCGTTGTCGCACGTCTCGGAAAACATCGCGCCGTTGATATTAAACGTTCCCTTTAAGCCGTGCTTTTTCATAATTTCAATCAAACGCTTATCCTGACGCACGCCGTCGTCATAGCTTAACGTAACCGCTTTTCTCTTGAAGTTAGGAAATCTCACATATGTTCTGTTCATAAGGCAACCTCTGTCTTTATTATTTTAGCCTATTATATCACACGGTGTGACGTATGTCAATTAAAATCAAAGGCTGAACCGCACTTAAATTAAAGCCAACGGTTCAGCCTTTTTTATTACTTCTCGTTCTTGTAGATTTCTTTAAAATACTTGTAGGTATCTACCTTTAACTCACCGCAAGCCGCCTCATCGCAAGCAATGATTCCGTCCTTGTGGAGTTGTAATGCGCTTATTGTCCAAGCGTGGTCAACACCGCCTTCAACACAATGGCGAAGCGCGCGAGCCTTGTTATGTCCGCTGATAAGAAGCAACACCTGCTTAGAATCGCAAACAGTTCCAACACCAACGGAAAGCGCAGTCTTGGGAACCTTGTTTACGTCGTTTCCGAAGAAACGGGAATTGACAATGAGTGTGTCCTCGGTAAGTGCGCGAACACCCGTTCTTGAGGTCAACGAGGTGAATGGCTCGTTAAATGCGATATGTCCGTCAACTCCGCTGCCGCCAAGGAACAAATCTATTCCGCCGTAGGTCGCAATTTTATCCTCATAGCGCTGGCACTCTGCTTCAAGATCATCTGCCATACCGTTGAGAATATTTACGTTTTCTGCGGGAATGTCGATGTGGTTAAAGAAATTGTCGTGCATGAAATACCAATAGCTCTGATCGTGCTCTCTGGGAAGACCAACGTACTCGTCCATATTAAAGGTAACTACGTTTTTAAATGTCACCTTTCCCGCCTTATTCATTTCAATAAGTCTTTTATAAACACCGAGAGGTGAAGAACCCGTCGGCAATCCGAGCACAAAGGGACGGTTTTCGGTGTGAGCATTTATAGCGTCTGCAATATGCTGCGCGGCCCACTCGCACATCAAGTCATAGTTGTCTTTGATAATTAATTTCATATTCTTGCTCCTTGAAACTGTGTCTTATTTAATTATATACTCATTATATCACCAAATAGCCGATTTGTAAAGCAGTTTAGAGTATTTTAATAAGAAACATCTTGCTTTTTCGATAGGTGATAGACAAGGCAAACCACAAAGCAAAATCCCTGTAATAACGGATTATTCGACGGGCAGCCACGCCGCAATGTCGCTCTCCCAGTCGCGACCTGCGTGACCGTAATCGACAAGAAAATAGCTCTCCCCATCGCAGATGAATTTCATCTTCAAAAGGCAAGGAACTCCGTCGACAATACTGCTATCGCAAATCTCGGTATAGGAGGGAGCGGAAAAGATTGAATTCGGAGCCTTTCCCGTGCGGCTATCTGCGGCAAGCACAAGCGGGCCTCTCGTAAACGCGATATATTTTTCCTCCGACGGCTTATGGCTGACCTTTACGGGCAATGCGGTGTAATAACCGCCCACGTCCTCACGCACGTCGGTATACACAACGTCCTCGTCAACGTATTCGGGAAAATGCTCTCTGACCGACATATCAAGCTTAATATCAATCTCGTCCTGCGACCAAGCTTTCCTATAAACCGTATATCCTCCGCAAGAATCCGACCATTTGGGATTGCGGATTCGCAAAGTGAATTCCACGGGTTTCTCCGCGCAAATTTTCAGCTTGATGCTATCACCGACGGGATAATCGGTTTCTATGTTTATGTAAACTTTAGTAGTCAAATATTCGAACTCTATATTGCCCTTTTCGAAAAAGTTTATGGTAAGAGTGTCACCGCTTACGGTTGCGAAATTCTCAAGAAATACGCCGACTCCCGCCGCACCGATACACGCACAGCAGCCGTAATAGCTCATATCGGGCAAAATCTGATATCCACCAACCACTCTGCCGCGCTTTGCACACGTGAGCGGACTGTACGCATCAAAGGGAAGAATTGTTGAAACAACTCCGCTTGTGGTTTTATAGGGATAGGGCGACTCCTTGTCCTCGGTATTCAAGGCTCCGAGGTATGCGTTGTAAAATGCTCTTTCTATAACGTCTGCATACTCGGTATTATCGCTTAAAGGCAGGACCCGTGCAAAGAATTTCATCAAAGTTACGGTGACGCAGGTTTCTTGCATAACCTCGTCGGCGCTATGCTCTGCCGTCTGCCGCGTCCTTGTATGGTCGAACAGCTCGTGCGTTGTTCCCGCGCACCCGATTATTGATATTTCGGAATCGAGAACCGCCTTTGCGTAATTAAGAACTGCGATTTTATGCTTTTCTATGCCCGTCACCTCGTAGTATTCGAGCAGTCCCTCAAAGCAAGAGGTCATTTCGTACGCTTTTGAAACTCCGTACTGATAGGGGTAAAGCTTATTTTCATACGCAAGGTCAAAAATATTGATTTCCTCGGCTCCGCCCGCAGAAACAATATAGGTTGCAAAATCGAGATATCTCTCTTCCCCCGTCAAGCGATAGAGTCTTACTATCGGCTCAAGTATAGATGAGGAGTTTAGGCCCAGCCAATGATTTGACGCCTTTGTGATTTCTTTCTTTCCTTTTCCTACGTTTGCCAAAATATAATCAGCAACGCGAGAGATGAAGGTCACAACTTCCTTTTTGAAATCATCGTCGCGGCATATATCAAGATAGTATTCACACGCCAAAATAACGTATTTTTGCGACCACAAATCCCAGCCGACAAGCTCAAGGTCGGGCAAATAAGACGACACGCGTCCCCTCTTATCTTGAGTTGTCATAATATCCTTAACGGAATCTGTCAAAATGCGGTATAGCTCCGCGTCCTCTGTGTACTTACAAACAAGCACCGCTCCGCGCATCATTTTTCCCCAATATTCGCCCCTCCAGCCTCTGTTTTGGCTGTCGGGTTGAGTGCGAAAAACGTCAACAAATTTCTTCCATAAGTCCGCGTTGCATAAATGCCGCGCGGTCAAAAATGCAGCGGTTTTATCGCTAACTCCGAAAAAACGCATTTTAAGTGACATGTCTTTTTCCTCTGTAAAAGTTCCTTGTTTTCTAACTCGATTTTAATTTCAAGTGCACCGTTTTAGACGCGAAACGACATTCATTGCGTGTCAAATTATTCCTTGTCAGAAAAATATGCGTCAATTGCATTTTTGACCGCCAAGTAGTCGTTAGTCAGAATACAGTCTATTCCCATTTCTCGATATCTTATAGCTTCCTCGGTGTCGTCTGCCCAGAATACGTTGCATATAATTCCGTTTCTGTGAGCCTTGTCTATGCTTTCTTGATTGAAATAGGGCTTGAAGAGCTGAACCTTTTGTGCTCCAAGGGCAATCGCTCTGTCAACTATCGACATTGGCTCTTTGTTTCCGTCCCAACCGACGCAAACACAGATATCGGGGGCGTATTCCATCACTGCTTTGATTATTTCGTCGCTTGTCGTCATAAAGTAAACGTGCTTTTCGCAGTCGTATTTTCTGATTAAGCCGACGATTTCTTCAATCATTCTGTCCGAAAAATTCGCGTCCCAAATCTTGACGTGAATATTCATTATAACGCGGCCCGCAAATTTTTGCAGTATTTCTTCAAAGGTGGGAATCTTTAGTCCGCGGTATTTTTCGCCGCATTTCACACCGAAATCAAGCTTCAAAAGCTCCTCATACGTGTAATCGTAAATCTTTCCGCTTCCGTCGCTGACGCGGTCAAGGGTCGAATCATGGCACGAAACTAGGACTCTGTCCTTGGTGGACCAAAGGTCGAATTCGATTTCTTCAGCTCCGAGGGCAATCGCCGCACCGAATGCGGGCATACTGTTTTCGGGAGCTACCGTATTGAATCCTCTATGTGCGCATAGGCGCGGATATTTCATAACGTTATCGAAAGGAACAACCGAGGCTCCGCCGTTTCTGTAAAGCCAAGGTCTGCGTCCCTCTTCTATATATTCAAAATGTGCCTTTAGCGCACCTTGATGACCTGCCGCCTTGTAGTATTTTTCTTTAGGGTCTATTTCATAAACGCCAAGTCCAACGCGGTTTTTCATATTCAAAAGCTCTTCGCCCTTTGGCGAAACCACCATGCTGCAGCCGCAAACCTTTGAATCGTCGCCAAGAGATACGGAAGAACGAATAAGGTAAGCGTTTGTTTGATAGCATAAAAACTTATTTATAATCGAGAGCGCCTCGTGCGTATCTGTTCTTTGCAAGGAGCAGCCTATTATAATGTCGAGCTTTTCCTTGGCAATTCTCGCAAAATTTTCATAGAAATAGAAATCGTAGCAAGTCAAAAATCCAAAGCGAATTCCGTCAATTTCAAGAACGTACGGGGGATTGTATTCATAGCTGTAGGCAACGTCAAGCTCGTGCCCCCCTTTTGCGTCTGTTTTAACTTCACTAGGTGCAGGGTGAGCCTTGAAATACTGACCGATAACCTCTCCGTCTCTGCCGATAGCCCAAGTTGTGTTGCGAATTCCCTCTTTGGCAAAGAATCCCGCATTTACAAAAACGGTTGCAGAGCACCTTTTCGCCACCTCTTTTGCCTTTTCTAAAATCAAGAAATTGTATTTTTCTACCGTTTCGTAGTATCCCGCCTTGCCCTTAACGTCAGCGAGCGCATCGCTATATTCGGGCAAAACTATCAAATCCATACTTTCGTCGCATTTGTCAAGAAGCTCAATCAGCCCTTCAAAGCATACTTGAGCATCGTTTTCGTCAAAAGAATATCTTGGTTGCAAAACGCATACTTTCATCTGTTTATCTCCTTTATTAACAGTATGAAACCTTTATTTCAAAAATTCAATTCCGCTCTCGCTCCTCGAAAACGGAGTAGCTTTTCCCGAAAGCACAAGCTCCTTGAAATCCTCGACGCTCTCGATTTTTCGCTCGGTTGCCATTCCGCCCAAAACCTTGTGCGATGAGGCTGTGTGGTTATCGCTTCCCGCAAAGGAAACCAGACCGTAATTTTTGCAAAACTGCTTGGCGAGGTCGTTTTCAAACTGAGTTCTCGCGGAATTAAATATCTCTACACCGTGAACAAACTGCGGAAAAAGGCAAATTTCGGTCGGCACCTTTCTAAACGGGTGGGCTTGAATTAAAAGTGCGCCGTCATCTTTGAGCATAGGCAAAAGGTCTTTTTTTCTCATTTTATCCATATCGGGATGAAGCAGGCACCATTCCTCATCAATGCCGTAAACTAAAATATGCGCCCAGCCTTGACCCATTTCTATTCCCCCAAAAACGTCAAGTCCTATATCATTGCCGATACGCACGCCCTCCTCGTATGCCGAAAAGTAATGCTTGATTTTTTCGCTATACGAAAAATCCCGCGCCGCACGGTCAAAGCTCGAGTCAATGAAATGCTCGGTCATAAAAACCCCCGCATAACCAATGCTTTTATAGAATTCCAACGTCTCTCTGATTGACGCCGTGGCGCAAGCGCTCACGGGAGACGTATGAAGATGAGTTTCATAAAGATACATATAAAGCACCTCACATATCTCGGCTGAAATTTATTAAAGTTATTATATCATTAAACAAGTTGATTGTCAATTTAAAACACCCAACAAAATCAAGCAATTCCGCTTTTTGATAATACCGAGAGCAAAAGATAAAAAAAGCAAGTCTTTCGACTTGCTTTTTTGTGTTTGGAGGTCAAAATGACGACTTACTAAATCACGCCAAAGGCGTGTATGGAATCAGACCGAAGGTCTGGATGGAATCATCACAAAGTGATGTATGGCATCAATTCGAAGGAAAAATACACGCCGGCGCGTGATGCCATACGCCTACGGCGATTACATACTCACCTGCGGTGAGATTCCATACCAATCCTTCGGATTGGATAGAAAAAAGCAAGTCTTTCGACTTGCTTTTTTCTTGGTGCACCTCCGAGTTGGCGCATTGCGACAACT
>JAGBUD010000017.1 GCA_017630995.1 Clostridia bacterium | reverse complement strand
CTCGTTAAGACGTGCAAAAACCTTTCTCGGCATATAAACCTCACCTCGCACGACAAGGTAGGGAATAGGCTCGTTAAGAACGAGCGGAATCGTTTTAACAGTGCGCAGATTTTCGGTAACATCCTCGCCAACGATTCCGTCACCGCGCGTTGCGCCCTTTACGAAAACTCCGTTTTCATAGGTAAGAGAAACTGAAAGTCCGTCGATTTTCGGCTCAACCGAATATTGTGCGTCACCGATAATCTCTGCGGTTTTTGTTATGAAATCGGAAAGCTCCTCATAAGAAAAAACGTCGGTAAGGCTGCCCATTTTGACCGTGTGCGCAACCTTTTCGAACTTGTCGAGAGCCTTTCCGCCAACTCTTTTTGTTGGTGAGGTGGGGCTGGCAAGCTCGGGAAAGCTTTCCTCAAGCTCCAAAAGCTCGCGGAACATCGCGTCATACTCGTAGTCGGATATTTCGGGCGCGTCGTTTTCGTAGTAGAGTCTTGAGTTGTATTCTATTGTATCTCTCAAATATTTGATTTTTCTTTCGGCTTCCTGCTTTACCATTTTCGCCTCCGTATTATTTGAATTTTGTTAATGATATTTTATCACCTCGCGCGCATTTTGTCAATCAAAATATTGTCTTATCGGGTGCAGTTTTGCGGTTTTGAATTTTTTGAGTTTGTGCTAATTCATTTTCACTCCAAAACCACCGCTTTTTTTGCTTTTTTTGCAATATTTTTCGTATTGACATTCATCGTTTTTGCGTTATAATCAAATGTGGCTGCGATTTACTTGCGGTTAATGCTTTATTTGGAGTTTGAAATGAAACAAGACAAAATGAGAAGCAAAAAAAGCTTCTTTGGTATTGTAAAGTATTTTTCATTCTTGAATCTCGGTATTCTTATGATGTCCGTCGGTATATATTTCTTCAAATCCACAAACGGATTTGCAACGGGCGGCGTGAGCGGAATTTCGATTCTTTTGGCAAGAATTTTGCCGTTTATCTCGCAGGGAACGTATATGATGATGATAAACGTTATTCTCTTGATTCTCGGTGTTATCATTCTCGGCAAAAAGTGCGGAGCGCTAACCTTTTATTGCTCGCTTATGATGTCGCTTGAAAACCTTGCCTTTGAGCAGATATTCCACCTTGACGGACCCTTAACGCAGCACACAATGCTTGAGCTTGTCTACGCAGTCGGACTCACGGGTATCGGTGCGGCGATAATCTTTAAATGCAACGCATCATCGGGCGGCACGGATATAGTTGCCCTTATCCTCAAAAAGTACACGCATATGAACGTTGGCGAGGCGCTTCTCATTTCGGACTTCGTTATAGCCGCTTCAACGATTTTTATTTACGGAATAGAAGCGGGACTTTTCTCCCTTGTCGGACTTTTTGCAAAGGTATTCGTGGTAGACGACCTGCTCGATTCAATGAATATGTGTAAGGCATTCACGATAATAACCACAAAGGCGGCGGAAATCGACGATTTTATAATGAACGAGCTTCATCACGGAGCAACCGTACATAGCGCAAACGGAGCATATTCGGGTGAGGAAAAGCAGGTTATAATAACCGTTTGCCGCCGCACCGAAGCATTAAAGCTTCGTCGTAAAATAAAGGAAATCGATCCCCATTCCTTTATCATTATAACCAAAACGAGCGAAATAATGGGTAAGGGCTTCCGCGACGTGTAGCCCCCTCCTAAAGAAAATATAAAAAAGAGCAGACACATAAGGCTTTTGCTTGCGTTCTTGCTCTTTTTCATTTGTGATTTTTATATATCGACAAGTTCGATTTCGGCTTCCGTGTTTGTCTTTCCGTCACCTCTGACGGTTCTAAAGTAGTACATTCCCTCCGAATAACCGCGAAAAACCGTAAGAACCTCGCCGCGCACCGCCTCGTTTAGATAGGATATGCTTATGCTCTTTATCCTCTTGCCCTCAAGCGGCAAAAATTCGGAATACATATCGGGATATGCGGTGTTGTTCATATGTCTGTTTTGGTCGGTCACGGAGTAGGTAACGGTGTAGCTTCCCACCGAAAGCATTTCCGAGGGCATAGCAAAGCGAGTAAGCGACATATCGAGCGGAGAATAGGTTTCAAGTCCGAGATTAAAGTCGTTGACCTTAACGAGCGCGTGCGTGTCCGTATCAATGAGCGCCCAAACGGAAACAGCGCGTCCAATCGTCAATCCGTCGCGCTCAAGGCTGTAGCAGCGCAAAAAGCTATATCCGCGGCTGTCGCATGGAAAGGTTATTGCTCCAAGGTGCTCGTATGCTCTGACGGGCTCGGTGAATTCCATTTTTATCTTTGAGAGAATAAAGGCTCTCTTTTGCTTTTTCATAGTGTCGTAGGATAAACCGTTGTCTGTGAGCTGTGATTGCGCGGCGCTCTGAATATACCGCATAAGCGACGAAGTTCTTGCAACGCCGTTGAAATCCATATCGTGAATGTCGGAGATTATATCTTTTCTGTAGTATTGCATTTTCGTTTTCCGCCGTTTCTGCAAGGCAAAGCAGCCTTGCGTTTATGTAATAATTATACCGCATTTTCTGTTAAAAATCAACATATTTTTATTCCTTTGGGGGAAACTGAAAAAAACAGTAGACAAAACTGCTTTCGGTGTGTTAAAATAAATAAAAAAGAACTCGGAGGGGTTGAAATGACAGCGCTTACTAAAGAAAACTTTAAATTTGAGGTAGAGGAATACAAAGGACTTGTGGTTATCGACCTTTGGGCAACGTGGTGCGGACCTTGCGTAATGCTTGCTCCGAGAATTGAGGAGCTTGAGCGCGAAATGCCCGACGTTAAGTTTTGCAAAATAGACGTTGATGACCAGCGCGAGCTTGCAATGCAGTTTAAGGTTGAGAGTATTCCTATGATAGCCGTTGTCAAGGATAATACGTTCCTTGATTTTTCCGTCGGCTACGTTCCAAAGGAGCGCCTCGAAAAAATGATAAACCAATACAGATAACGAAAATCAAAGAATTTTGCCAAATCGGGATATTCCTTGCAAATGCTTGGAAATATCCCTTTTTCTTTGTCGCAAATAGCTATATGTTAACCTCGCGTTTTATTGAATTTTTTGCGCGCGCTCTGCTATAATGAATGATAATAATTAACGTTTGGAGATTAATATGAAGCATTGGTTAACTGTTGTTTTCTTTGCGGCTTGCGTGATTGCAGCTCTGCCGCTTGCGGCGTCGGCGCGTGTGGCGGAGGAGGGGGATTTTTCGCAGCCTTGCGAGGCGGATTTTGATTTTTCTTCTCACGCGGCAGAGGAGCTTGCCTTGCCCGATTTTTCAATGGAGCCGTTGTCGTTTACCTATGACGGAGCAGTTCACTATCTCGGATTTTCAAGCCTTTCACATTCGCTTGAGGCCGAGGGAGCGTTTTCTTTTCGTTGGTTTAAAAACGGCGAGGAAATTTCCTCATACGGCAGTAGGGTAGAGATAAAAAACGTTTCCGATAGCGGAGTTTATAAATGCACCGTCACGTTTTCCCACGGAAATCGGAGCGTCAGCGCGGAAAGCGGAGATATATCCGTTGAGGTTTTGCGGCGCGAGGTGGAAATTCCCCAAATTCCGAAGGTCGAGTATAGCGCAAATCCCATCAGCCCTGACGTATATTCGATTTCCCTATATACCGTCGAGAATTTTGTTGCAACCGACGCGGGAGTATATTCCGTAAGGCTGACCCTTTGTGACGGTGAAAACTACGTTTTTTCAAACGGAGAATCGGAGGCGTATGCGGATTTTGAGATTGTAAAGGCAAAAAACTTCTTCGTCGAGCCGTTTCATATAGAGGACTTTTACGAGGGTGAGCAGCCTCGCTACCGCGCAACATCGCGCTTCGGCACACCAACGCTTCTATTTTCAAAATATGCGGATAAGGACTTTTCGGAAAGCTTGCCTAGTGAAGCGGGGAGCTATTTTGCCAAGGTATGCGTCGGGGAGTCCGAAAATTACGGGAGCCTCGCATCTGATGCCTTGGAGTTTTGCATTCTTTCCGATTCGGTTGATGAAATCTTTATTTTGAGCCTCGCGTCAAGGCAGATATATTCTTCT
>JAGBUD010000170.1 GCA_017630995.1 Clostridia bacterium | reverse complement strand
GAGTTTCTGCTATAACCATCGCGGGCGGATTTAAAAATCTTTCGATTTACGGCGTTGAATGCAAGTCGGGAACGGTAATGATTAAAAACAACGGCTCGGTTGTGTGTGAGTCTATTGAAAGAATGAGCAAAAAGGCAAAATGCTAATAAGATATTCTTAATCTAATTTGAAAATCAGCAAGGATTTTTACCAATGAAAAATATTTTATTTGTAAATGCAAAAATAATTCTCTTTGACAGAATTATTGAAAACGGCGCGCTCCGAGTATCAGATGGAAAAATCGCGGGTATTTACGAGGGGGCGTGTGAAAAAAATTCCGACGACGAAGTGGTTGACGTTGACGGACTTTATCTTTCGCCGGGATTTATAGACGTCCACGTGCACGGCGGAGGCGGAGCCTATTTTTCCGATGCCGATTCGGAAGCGATAGACGCGGCGGCGAAAATGCATCTTCGCCACGGAACAACCGCTATGACGTACTGTATTGCCACTATGCCGCGCGAGCGCTTGGTGGAGGCGATAGAGGGAATAAGAGCTTACGTGAGGGAGGATAGAATTCGCCCGGATTTCCTCGGAATCGACCTTGAGGGCCCGTATCTCTCGCCCGCTTGCTGCGGTGCTATGCCTCCGGGATACGTTCGTAATCCCGACCCCGAAGAATATATCCGTCTTTTTGATTCCTATCCCGAAATCGTTCGCATGGCATTTGCGCCCGAGCTTGATGGGGCGGACGCGCTTGCAGATGAGCTTGTCAAAAGAGGGATAATCGGTTCTATAGGTCATAGCGATGCGTATTACGACGACGTTATGCGCGTTTTTGAAAAGGGCATAAGATGCGTAACTCATCTCTATTCGCTCACAAGCACCGTAAGACGCAAGAACGCGTATAGATATGCGGGCACTCTTGAAGCGGCGTATCTTCATGACGAAATGTGGGTTGAGGTTATTTCCGATGGTTGCCATCTTCCCGAGGCGCTTCTCAAGCTTATATATAAATTGAAAGGTCCCGACAAGGTTTTGCTTATAACCGACGCCACCTCGGCTGGCGGAATCGAAACCAACGATAAGCCCTATTACACGTGGCTTGGCGACCCGATAATTATAGAGGACGGAGTTGCAAAGCTCCCCTCAAGAGATGCTTTTGCGGGCAGTATAGCCACTATGGACAGAGCGGTAAGAACTATGCACAATCTCGGCGGCGCTTCTCTTGTCCATTCGGTAAGAATGGCTACTGCAAATCCTGCAATTCACCTCGGAGTTTTCGAGCGAAAGGGCTCTATTGAGGTTGGCAAGGATGCGGACCTTGTGATTTTTGGCGAAAACGTTTCGGTAAAGCGGGTTTTCGTTGGCGGCAAGGAATATTACAGCGCAAATTAAGTTAGGCGGTGGGCGTGTTAAATAAATGCGCTATGCAAATCGCAAAAATAAACGTTGAGGAACTGAAAAATGTCAGAGATAAGAAATTTTAAGGTAGACGAGCTTGTTGTCAGAGTGTTTGATAACAGAGAAAATATGGGCGTTGAGTCCGCAAAGCAGGGTGCTGCTTGGATAAATGAGATTATAAAGGAAAAGGGAGAGGTAAATATTATTTTTGCAGCAGCTCCCTCGCAGAATGACTTTTTGAAATCTCTTATAAAGGAAGACGTCGATTGGACAAAGGTCAACGCATTTCATATGGACGAATACATAGGGCTCCCCGCAGACGCACCCCAAGGTTTTGCAAACTTTTTGCGCCGTGCTATATTCGACCTTGTTCCCTTTAAGGCGGTTTATTGCTTGAACGGCCAGAGCGAGAATCCCGAGGCGGAGTGCAAAAGATACGAAAAGCTTCTCCTCGATAATCCCACGGATATCGTTTTCATGGGAATAGGAGAAAACGGCCATATTGCGTTTAACGACCCCGGCGTTGCAAAATTTTCCGACCCCGAAAACGTGAAGATTGCAAAGCTTGATGAGGTCTGCCGCAATCAGCAGGTAAACGACGGCTGCTTTGCATCTATTGACTTGGTACCCACACACGCGTACACCCTCACCGTTCCGATTATGATGAGCGCTCCTAAAATTATGCTCGTGGTTCCTAACGCGCTCAAGGCAAAGGCTATACGCGACACGGTTTTTGGACCCGTAACCGAGGACGTGCCCGCGTCTGTCGTGCGTACGCATAAGGGTGAAACTGTGCTTTATACCGATGAGGCGGGAGCTTCTCTTATCTAAAAAAACACAGACCGCGAGCACCTCTTTGTGCATTTATAAATCGTGGCGTTTGCGGTCTGGAAATATTTTTTTGTAAATTTCAATATTTTTTTCAAAAACCTATTGACAAACGCAAAAACATTTGTTATAATGTTAGAGCGTTTAACGGAAGGTTAGCTCAGTTGGGAGAGCATCTGCCTTACAAGCAGAGGGTCACAGGTTCGAGCCCTGTACTTTCCACCAAGGAAGATTTCTTCCTATTGCGGTCTCAATAGAGGTTGCATATTATCGGGATGGCTTGGTAGCTCAGTTGGTTAGAGCGCTAGCCTGTCACGCTAGAGG
>JAGBUD010000169.1 GCA_017630995.1 Clostridia bacterium | reverse complement strand
GTTGCGAGCTTGCAGATTTTGATTGGACTTTGCGGTGCTTGGTTCACCTTGATTGTCGGTGTTCTTAATATTATTTCTGCGATTAAGGATATTCAGAGCAGTAAAAACATACTTACAAATCCCAACGGAATCGTTGCAGCTCACGAACCGCTCACAAATCCTATTATTGTGCTTGTATATAACATTGTAATCGGCGGTCTTTTCGGTGTTGCAGGCTCTATCTACTATTTGATATTCGTTCGCGGATACGTTATGGAAAATAAGGAGCAGTTTTTGGCTATGGAAACCGAGGGCGCAAGCCAAAACCAAGGCGCTACCGCAAGCAGCACTCCTATGACAAACACAGCCCCCACAGTTAATACCACTCCCGCAGCGAGCACCGCGCCGACGGAAACCAAGACCACCACTGTAAGCGACTGGTTTAAGCCCGCCGAGCCCGAAGTCAACGTCGAGATTACCCTCACGGAGCAAGAGGCGCAGAGCGGCGTTCAAAAGGAGGTTTATATTCCCGACCTAAAGCAACCGCTCAAGGTCAACTTCCCGAAAAACATCGAAAACGGAAACAGAATCGTACTCCGCAACGTTAACTTTACGGCAGATGACGGCAGAACGTTCAAAAAAGACATTTACGTTAGGGTTAATATCCAAAAATTTTAAAACAAAGCGGCTAGGGGGTGGATTTTACGGTTGGAGCAATTATCACCGGAATCGTGGGCATTATTCTGCTCGCGCTTGGCGCTCTTATATGGAAAAAGAAAAAAATCACCCTGCTTCACGACTATCACTACACCAACGTTTCGCAAGCTGACAGAAATATTTTTTGCACACTTTCGGGCATTGGCATAATCGCCATCGGAATCGGACTTTTGCTCACTTGCGCGGCTCTTGCTATCACGGAATCCGCATTAAGCTTCATCGCCTTTGCGGTTGGATTTGCGATAGGAATTTCGCTTTTGATTTATGCGGGAGCAAAATACAACTCACCAAAAAATTAAAATTCAATAATTTTTTCTTTGTTTTAATAAGGAAAAGGCAGAAGCACGGTTTGATATTGCTTCTGCCTTTTTTATTCGGTTTTGGGTTTTATGACATTTGCCCTGCTTATACAACGTAAAACGGAGTTGAATTACAAATCCAGTGCTCGTTGAGTCCCTCGATTTCAACTCTGACAAAGTTTTTGATTTCAAGGTCCTTGAGCGAAATTTTGATATCTATTTCGGGCTTTTCTATATTATCAATTAGGTAGATAAGATTTTCGCCCGAATATACGCGCACGCATCTTATGTTCTCACGCATAACCTTGGCATAGACACTAATCACGCCCAGCTCCGCCTCGGTGCGCGTTATTTCTTCGCCCGGGAACTTGCCCGAGAGGGTGATATCCGCTTCGTCAAATCCTGCGGCGGCAACGGTGCGACCCGCCTTTATTGCGCGGACAACGCTTTCCCTTGACGGCACCTCGTCACCGAGGTATATAAAGTTAACTGCGGGGTTATCGAGCATACGGCGGGCACCGAAGAGGTCAACCGAATTCATAAGCGCGATTCTTCCGCCCTCTATCCAATATTTTTCTATATCTGTGCTTGCGAGGGGGCTCATAGGCTCCTTATCTACCGCGTCGAAATCGTATCCTCTCCAATAGTCAACGTTTGGGTGGGTGCAGCATATGGCACCGCCCTTCTCGTGTGCAAACGCAACCGCTTCCTTAAGATACGCGTCAATTTCCTCATCTGAATAGCGGCTGCAGGTGAATTTTTGCGTGTAGGCATCGGAATCTATACCCATCGCGAGCGCGTGATATAGCCCGTGAGTGAGGTGCTCGTATTTATCCTTCCAATTGAACGGGTGATATTCCTGCCCGTCAAGGAAAAGCACCTTATCATCCGAATACTTTGAAACGTCCAGCATTCCGTCATAGGGGGCGTTATCCTTTATGGCTATCGAGCAGATATCGTAATCCATATAGCGCATAAGCGCGTTTATCGTTCCGGGGGCACTGTCTGCGCCATACCAATCGAGCGAGTGCATATGTATTGCGAGCTTATAATTTTTCTTTTTGGGAAGTGTTTTTTCTATCTTGGGTGCAACGTTTTCTCTGCCGCATTTGAAGCTTTCAAAATAGCATATGAGATTCTTCACATACTTTTTCCAAAATGAGAAGCATCTCTCTGCTTTTTCTGTTTTAATTTCGGGGAAAAGAATCTGATTTAAGAAATACATTCCCTTTCCGAATCTGCCCTCCATAATAAGCGCGCCTTTTTTAACTGCGGGATCCATAAATGAGCCGAGGACACGCCAATTCGGATTCGGGAAGAAGCAAGAGAGCGCCGCTGTTCTGACCTTATCGCTACCGACGGTTTCGGTGTTCATATCGAGCTTGACTCTGTTCGGTCTTAATATTCCGAACGTATTGACCTCTATATTCCAGAAAAGCATTTCGTCGGGCGTTATCCTTTCGGGATAAGAGAAAAGCGCCCTGCCCTCCTCCTCAATCCACGGCATCATATAGCTCTTATACGAGGTGGGGTCGTTTGTAAAGGTAGGGTCTGCGGCACATCTGCCGATAGTATCGACGTAGCGGTAAACGAGGGGTAGATACCCAAGCTCCGATGGGATAAAATACGGCGCCCAACGCATATAGTCTTGATGCATAAAGAACAAAATTCCGCCGCGTCTTACCCAATCCTGAATATAAAGCTCGTCGTTTTCTATGTAGTCGTTAAAGCCGTTTTGCTCTATTATAACGAGGTCGTATTTTTCAAGGTAGTTTGGGAGCGAAAAGTCGATTTTTTCAACCTCGTATCCCTCCTCCGAGAGAAAATCAACAAATTTATACGGCGGCTGAAACCAATGCGAAAAATATCCTATTTTAATGCTTGCCATAGCAGACTCCTTTTTTAATAAGACGTAATATTTTCAAGTTAATTATAGCAAAGATAATACCAAAATTCAACAGAAACGGAATTTAAAATTCGTGAATTTTTTTGAATTCACGGGGAGAAACCCCCATTCTCTCTTTGAATCTGCGGGAGAGATAAAATTGGTCGCAAAATCCGAGCCTTGCGGCAACGTCGGCAACGCTGTTTTCCTTTTCGGAGAGAAGATTCATCGCAGAAAAGAACACCATATCGTCAATATATTTGCCTATCGGAATACCCATTTCCGATAGGAACGAGTTTCTTATTTTACTCTCCGAGGAAAAGGTTGCTTTTGCGATATCCGCAACCTTTAGGTTTATCCTCAAATTTCCGTCTATATAATCAATAACCTTGCTGACAAGCTCCGAATGCTTCTTTATCGGCGTATCCCCAAACGAATATTTATCGCATAGCTCAAGAAGCACTGACAAAACACTTTCCTTTAGCTTTATAACGTCGAGGTAGTTATCGCTTTTTAGCATTTCGCGCATTTTTTCGATATTTTCCACGCTATACGGCAAGGAATAGACCTCTTTTACCGAAGAAAAGAGGCTATATTTTTCGGGCGTTGATATACTTATATGAAAGAAAACCTTGCACAGCCGCTCGCACCCGCAAGAAAACGCGCAACCCGCGGGAATGAAGTAAACCTTTCCCGCCTCCATCTCTGTGTATCCGCTTTTCGTTTTCAAAAAACCGCCGCCCTCGCTTACGAAATAGAGGCGCGAATAGGGCGCGCCGGACGTTGTGAAATTCCATCGCGAATTAAGCTCAACGTATCTTGCACGGGATATTTTTATCTCGGCAAGAGAAATAAGGCTCAAAAGCTTCTTTTCGTTCATAATAAAATCTCCATATTCAATAACAAAAAACGCATTGTTATCTTTATATATATGTGATATATTAATAAAAAACACATATTTATTTCACTTTACCACAATAATTAAAAAATGTCAAGAGGAGATTACACAATGGCAAAAATCGAAAACGAAAATATTGACGTTGTTAACAAAAAAGGACTTGATGCGCAAGAGATTGCAATCGACGAGCGCCAAGCCGAAATCAGACGTCACGCGTCAAAATACACCTATCCCAAGAGTCCGCTCGTGCGCGAAACGCTCGAATGGTTTATGGACCAAAAATTCGGACTTATGATTCACTGGGGACTTTACAACCAGCTTGGAATTAAGGAATCCTGGCCTCTTGTTGACTTTCCTTGGACAAAATGGCAGTTCAAGCCCGGCACGACAAACCGCGAGGTTAAGGAAATGTATGCACAGCTTCACAAGGGATTTTTGCCCCTCCGCTTTGACCCCGAGGAATGGGCGGACATAGCATACGATGCGGGATTCAGATACCTTTGCTTCACCACGAAGCACCACGACGGATTCTGCCTTTGGGACACAAAGACCACCGACTACAAGGTTACGGGCAGCGAGGTTCCCTACCGCGATAACAAGAATGCGGATATAACCAAGGTTCTTTTTGACGCTTTCAGAAACAAGGGAATGGGTATTTCCCTCTATTATAGCCGCGGAGACTTCTCCTGCCCTTACTATTGGGAGGAGGGCTATGCAATGCGCGACGGCACACGCCGCGTTCCCTCTTATAACCCCGACGAGAAGCCTGAAAAGTGGCGCAAGTTCCAAGAGTTCGTTTTTGCACAGCTCAAGGAGCTTGTTACCGATTACGGAAAGATAGACGCGCTTTGGTATGACGGCGGCTGCGACGGAATTAAGCTCGGCGTTCCCGAAATGACCGAGGAGCTTCGCAAGATTCAGCCCCATATGCTTGGCGTTTTGCGCGGCGGCGTTGGCATTTGCGAGGATATTATAACTCCCGAGCTTGTGTTCCCCGATTCCCACATTGACGCTCCGTGGGAGGTTTGCACGGTTATGGGCAAGAAGATGTTTGAAAACGGCTCAAACCACACCTCCTTTGGCTATACTTACGACCAAGACTATATGTCCGCAAAGGAGATCGTTCATCTTCTCCTCGACGTTGTTGCAAAGGGCGGAAACCTTGCGCTCAACCTTGCTCCCCAGCCCGACGGAAGACTTCCCGTGCGCGCGGTTGCCGAGCTTAAGGTGCTTTCCAAGTGGATGGCTAAATTCGGAAATGCAATTCACGGCACGAGAAGCGTTGCTCCCTACAGAACGGGCAACTACGCATTCACTCGCTCAAAGGACTCAAAGACCGTCAACGCTTTCTACCTTTACGGCGATAGAGAGCCTGTGTTTGATTCCTACACGATTCCTTTCAAGGGCGACGTTAAGAGAGTTGTATTTATGAGAACGGGCGAGGAGCTTTCCTTTAGAAATCAGGACGGCAAATTCATCGTTGATATGCCTGCGCACCTCATCGACACCCCCTCGGACATTGCAGACTGCTTCAATATCGAGCTTCAGTAATTAAATATTTGTAAGGGCGGGCACTGCGCGAAGCGGTGCCCCGCTTCTTTTTTTGCGAAAGCTCACCTATTTTTCGATATTTTTCGTTTTATAATTGACAAAAGCGATGTGCGGTGATAAAATAAATACTGTTAGTTTACTTTTATTGGAGTCTTATATGATAACAACATTTTTGGCAACCCTAACGCCAATGCTGACGCTTTTTATCTGCATTGCCATCGGTTTTATAACAAAAAAAGCAAAGCTTTTGCCCGACAATGCAGGTAAGGTTATGGCAAAGCTTGAAACCTGGGTTTTCTGCCCCGCATTGAGCTTTTCCACAATGGCGAGATATTTTACCGCAGATTCTATAGGCACACATTCGATAAATATTATCATATCCAGCGTTGGCGTTGCAATTGCGCTTGCGATTGCAATACCGCTGGGAAAGGTTTTCGTTCCCAAAAACTGCTCGGAGCGCGGAATTTATATGTATGCTCTAGCTTTTGCGAATAGCGGATACATAGGCGACCCCGTTGTTCTTGCTCTTTTCGGTGAAGAGGCGCTCTCATATTACAAGCTTTACTGCTTACCTATAAGCCTTGTAATTTACACTTGGGGAATCAGCGTTCTTGTTCCAAAGGGCGAAAACAATATGAGCTTCTTTAAGAAGATTTTTAACGCACCGACGGTTGCGATGCTCGTCGGTATGCTCGTTGGAATCACGGGACTTGGAAATCACATTCCCCCATTCCTCGCAAACGCACTTGATTCGCTCAAGGGCTGCATGGGACCCGTTGCAATGCTGCTTGCCGGATTCACCATAGCGAGCTATAGCTTTGTTGGTATGCTCAAAAAAGCAAAGGTTTACGTTGCAACGTTTCTGCGCCTTTTCATTATCCCGTCCGTCATTATCGGATTGCTATTCGGCTTCAAAACGCTTCTCAATCTCATATTTAAGCTTGAAATAGACAATTCCGCGCTATTCCTATGCTTCTTTGCAACCGCCGCACCGCTCGGACTTAACACGGTTGTTTTCCCCGAAGCATACGGCGGAAATCCCGAAACGGGCGCAAGTATGGCAATGATTTCACACACGCTTGCCGTCTTTTCAATCCCCGTAATGTACGCATTAATGACGCTTTTGTTCGGTGAGTTTTCCATATAAGATATAAACCGCCCGTGAGCTGTCGCTCACGGGCGGTGGTTTTTGTTTTACATTGTTTTTCCTAGTCTAATTCCAAGGGTTTGAGAAGACCCTTGAAACGAAACTCGCAATACGTTGTGGTTTCGAATTCGTATGTACAGACAAAATAACCAATTGTGGACACAAGACCTTCCAAATAATCATCGTCTTTGTGATATATGTAACTAGCACTCGAATCGGTTTCCAACATCTCTAAATATAGACTTTCAAAATGATTTTTTCCAATTTTTGTATCATATCCTACAAAATGCACAAAATCATTCATAAAATTAATTTGAGGTGTTAAATCAAGATTTTGCAAATCTTCTTTATCTTCTAAATAGTAGTCAAAATATGCATATAACACACCGAAGTCAGAAAGATGTAACATACAAAACCTAATCTCATACTCTTCTGCATGAAGATAAAACATAACGTCGGCGACATAATGTTCAGGATCTACAAGCATCTCTCTTTCTAAAGAAAGGTCATATTTTAATATCAACTCATCAAGCTTTTTATTATATGCCTCACAGTATTCGGTTTCAAACGTAGCCTCGTCACAATTCCAATTACATTCTTTCACGTAGTCGGAAGGAATAGAGGAAAAAATAATATTAAACGCAAGAAATAGAAGCAGGAAATGGGCACAAAAACTGTACAAACTAGCAACTATATAAAAAAGTATAATCGAGCATTTCTTGATTATTTGCTTCTTTTTCGTCATAATAAAGCTCCCCCCTTGTTGCCTTTAGTATACCATAATTTAAAAGTCCAGTCAACCAACTTTTTCTATTTCGGGGTAGCTTTGACATGGTTATACTCAATTTCTTTCACTTTTAACAAAAGCAAGATTGTGTTTTTATTTATTTTGCCCACAGCTTTTAAAGATAAAAAGGTTGAAACGCGAGGTTTCAACCTTTTTGCTTAATTTTCATTATTTGACACCGCGGTGATGTCGTATGGCGTTGTTTGATATACGAAATAGTTCAGCCAGTTTGAGAAAAGGAGATTTGCGTGTGCGCGCCAGCTGACGTTGGGGAATTTTTCGGGATTATCGCCCGGGAAATAGTTTTTCGGAATCTTTATCGGCTTGCCTTGGGAGAGGTCACGAAGATACTCGCCCTTTAAGGTTTCCGCATCGTATTCACTATGTCCAGTTATAAAGATATGCCTACCCTTTTTGCTCATAACGGCATAGACGCCCGCCTCGTCCGACGAGGCAAGAATCTTTAATTCCGACACTGCGGCAACGTCCTCCGTCTTTACCGTGGTGTGCCTCGATTGAGGAACCATAAACACGTCGTCAAATCCGCGGAATAGTATGGACTGCTTATAATCCACGCGATGAGGAAAGACACCGAAGAGCTTTTCGTCAAGGGAATATTTCTTTATTCCGTAATGATAATAAAGACCCGCTTGAGCGCCCCAGCATATATGCAGAGTGCTATGCACGTGGCTCTTTGACCATTCCATTATCTCGACAAGCTCCTGCCAATATTCGACCTCCTCGAATTCAAGGTGCTCAACGGGAGCGCCCGTGATTATAAGTCCGTCGTAATAATTCGCCTTTACCTCGTCAAAGGTTTTATAGAACGAGAGCAAATGCTCCTCTGCTACGTTTTTTGATTTATGGCTTTTCGTGTGAATAAGCTCAAGCTCGACCTGAAGCGGCGTGTTACCGAGAAGACGCGAAAACTGCGTTTCCGTTTCAATCTTCTTGGGCATAAGATTAAGTAGGAGTATTTTAAGGGGACGGATATCCTGCGTTATAGCGCGGGTTTCGGTCATAACGAAGATATTTTCGTCGCCAAGTATTTTCACCGCAGGCAGATCGTTTGGAATTTTAATCGGCATTCGATTTAACCTACCTTAAATATTTTTGAGTGCTTCTTCGATATCTGCAATAAGATCCTCGTAATTTTCAAGTCCGCAAGAAAGACGGACAAGGTCTGCGGGAACACCCGCTGCCGTAAGCTCGGCATCGCTCATCTGTCTATGCGTTGTGCTTGCGGGGTGCAGGCAACAAGAGCGCGCGTCTGCAACGTGAGTTTCTATGGCGCAGATTTTGAGGGCGCACATAAACTTTTCAGCAGCGGCTCTGCCGCCCTTGATTCCGAAGCTGACAACGCCGCACGTGCCGTTAGGCATATACTTATTTGCGAGGTCGTAATACTTATTTGATTTAAGTCCGGGATAGTTTACCCAAGCAATCTTTTCGTTTGCCTCAAGATATTCGGCAACCTTTTTTGCGTTCAGACAATGGCGCTCCATTCTGACGTGCAGGCTTTCAAGACCGAGGTTGAGAAGATATGCGTTTTGGGGAGATTGGGTGCTTCCGAAATCACGCATAAGCTGCGCGGTTGCCTTATAGATAAAGGCTCCCTCCTTGCCGAACTTTTCGGCATAGGTAATTCCGTGATAGCTTTCATCGGGGGTGCAAAGTCCGGGGAATTTTTCCTTATTTGCCATCCAATCGAATTTTCCCGAATCAACGATACATCCGCCGACTGCGCTGCCGTGTCCGTCCATATATTTGGTGGTTGAATGGGTGACTATATCCGCACCGAATTCAAAGGGACGGCAGTTTACGGGGGTTGCAAAGGTATTGTCTATTATAAGCGGAACGCCGTTTGCATGTGCGGCTTTCGCAAATTTTTCAATATCGAGAACGGTGAGGGCGGGATTTGCAAGAGTTTCACCAAACACAGCCTTTGTATTGGGCTTAAACTCCGAAAGTAAGTCCTCATAGCTTATATCGGGGTCAACAAAAGTGAACTCGATACCCATTTTTTTCATCGTTACGGCAAAGAGGTTATAGGTGCCGCCGTATATGCTTGCGCTTGAGATAACATGGTCACCGCAAGAAGCTATATTGAATATTGAGAAAAACGATGCGGCTTGTCCCGATGAGAGAAGCATTGCGGCGCTTCCGCCCTCAAGCTCGCAGATTTTTGCCGCCACGGTATCACACGTGGGATTTTGGAGTCTGCTATAGAAATAGCCCGACGCTTCAAGGTCGAAGAGCTTTCCCATATCCTCACCCGTGAGATATCTGAACGTGGTGCTTTGGATTATCGGAATTTGGCGGGGCTCACCGTTTCCCGCGGTGTAACCGCCTTGTACGCATTTCGTTTCAATTTTATAATTTTTCATTGTTTATCCTCCCGAGGAAAAAGAGTGGCTTTAAAATTTATATAAAATACTACCACAAAATATCTTTATTGTCAAGGGTATTTTACTTTATACGGTTTCTTTCATTTTTATTCTTATTTCGGTTACGCCCTCTGCCTTTTTGCTTTTGAGAGAAACGAATTCGTAATCGGCTGAAAACTCATCGTTTTCAATGGCGGCGCGTCTTCCCTCATCGTCAACTCCGTAATATGAGAGAATTCTTTTCACCTTTTGCTTTCCTGCTATAGCTTTTCCGCGAAAGAGATAAATATCCGTAATCTTATAGTTTTCGTTATCCTTTATCCAATCAAGCTCGGGGGCTTTTCCGTCGTTTCCGAAAAGCTCAACGGTGAGTCTTCTTTTTCCGCGGAGGGTGAGAATAACCTCTTTATCCTTGTTTATCGGCGCGTGGTCACGCGAGGAGAAGAGTCCGTGATATCTGACCTCCTCAAACGAGAGGCTTATCACACGGAAGAAATACACAAGAATAAATATTATACCGAGCGAGAGAAATACTATCAAGGGATAGAGCTTGAAGACGTGCTGAGCATTCGAATTATATGAGCAAGTGAGCACCAACAAAATTATCAAGGGAATTTCTATTAAGTATAATTTTATTCTGGTGCAAAAAAGATACGTTTTTTTCATTAATTTGCCTTCTTTCAGGGGAATAAATCGTTTTGCGATTGTTTTAGAATGTGAGGGTAGCTCAAGGGTGAAACTTGAGCTACCCTCTTTTTAATTTCGAAGAGCTAAAGGCTTAAAATCAGTCCTTATATCTTTCTGCAAGTCCGCCTGCGAGGCCTATCATCTTGATAGCCTGAATTGAATACTTATCTGCTATAACGGTGAGATTCTTCGTCATTCTTCCGCGAGCGAGAACCTTAATTCTTTCAGCCTTCTTGCTTACAAGGCGCTTTGCCTTGAGGGCTTCAATTGTTACGGTTTCGCCGTCCTCGAAGTTTTCACAGATGGTATCAATGTTTATTTCGTAGCACTTATTGGACTTGGGTGCAGTTCCGGGGGTATGCACGATTTCTTCAACAAGCTCACTTACCTGCTCGTCGCTGATGATTTCATCGGCAACCTCGGGCGTTGTGAACGCTATTGACTCGGGTGCAACGTGATGGTTGATGATATTTACGTGATGTGCCTCAACGGTTTCTTCATCACGTCCCATATCCTTGAGAAGCTCGCCAACGTCTACTCTTTCGATGATGGTGTTTTCATCAATCACCATTCCTGCGGGAAGAATAATCTTTACAAGATCACGATCCGCAAGCTCGTCGGTGGTTTCGTAAGGCATATGGTAATCGGTGGTTGCAACCTCGCCCTGCTCGATTTCATTCTTTCTCATAACCTCTTCGATAAGCTCGACAGCATACTTAAGCGCTCTGTCGCTCTTAATCTTGAGCATCATGGGAACCTTATCAAGCTTGGGCTTGTCGGAAACGTCTACGAAGTGGTACTTGTTTGCGTTGTATTCATTAGGATCAAGTCCGAGGTATACAAGGAACGCATTACCCTTTACGTTAAGCTTAGCGCACTGAATTCTGCCCTTATTGAAGGACTCGAAGTTCCAGCTCATTCTAGCCTTAACGCCCTTATAGGAGAGGAGCTTATTCTTGATTATTGTGTAATAATCCTGAATCGGTGCCTCAGACTGAATAAGTCTT
>JAGBUD010000168.1 GCA_017630995.1 Clostridia bacterium | reverse complement strand
TTCATAAAGAAAAAGAAGCTCGCTTTCGAAATCAGTTTTGGGCAAATTTACCTTTAAGACAATTCTGCCACCCAAATCGTTTTTATAGAGTGCCACGCGGGATATACGGGATAGCTTCATCACACCACCGACCTTTGCTTTTTATTTTAATTATATGAGGGCGGGGCGCTCCTCTCTCCTAAAAAAAAAGAAAAAAGGTGCATACCCAAAGGATATGCACCCCCGACGGACAAGGAAAGAATCCGTCTAAAAAAGGAAAAATGAAAATAGAAAAATGCTTATATAATATATCGGTAAGGCAACCGAATATATCAAAGTAAATAATCGGGCATTTTGCCGCCGAGATTTACGTATCCCGCGCCGCATCTTTCTGCCGTTTCGGTGATTTTCTCAAGTGTTTTGGTGGGAGCAAAATCGGGCTCGCTCTCCATGCTCGGCTTTGGTGCCGTTTTCTTTGCGCTCGTCTTTGCGGGCGCTTTTTTTACGCTTTCCTTCTTCACCGTTTCTTTCTTTGCGGCAGCAGTCTTTTCCGCCGCGGTTGCGCTCGCTTTCTTTGCCGCGGGTTTATTTACCGCTTCCTTTTTAGGCGAGGGAGCCTTTGTGCTCTTCTTTTCCTCCGCCTTTATTTCAACTACACTGTTTTCCATATCGGGAGCTTCGGTTTTAACCTTGCTGTAGCCGTTATTTGCAACTCTCTTTATTGCGTTCTTACCTATTGGCATATTCAATAATCTCCTTTGCAAGCATAGTGTATTCTATAGCGCTGCGCGAATATTTCTTGTACGCAACGACGGGCTCGCTGTTATCCTGTGCCCATTCAATCGTGCTGTCAACTCTGACGTAGGTATCGAAAACTCTTGCGACCTCCGATTCCTTTAGGGTTTCGAGGGTTTGCTTAAAGTATTTCTTTCTCTCGTCCGCCTTGGTTATCATAATTCCCATAACCGAGAGGCGAGGCGAGATATTCGAAACCTGCGATATGAAATCAAACATATTTGCAAGTCCAAAAAGTCCCCAAGGGCTTGCCTCAACGGGAATTATAACAAAGTCCGAGGCGCAAAGTATATTCATTACCCAGCCGCCAAGCGTGGGCGGTGCGTCTATGAGTATGTAATCGTAATATCCCTTTGCCCTTATAGGCTCAAGGCATTTGCGGAATATAAATTCCCTTTGCCACTTTGGGAAAAGCTCGAATTCGATAGCGCTCATAAGCGAGGTTGAGGCAATCATATCAAGATTTTCGTAATCGGTGGGCACGACGAAATCGGAAAGATCCTTTTCCTCCTTAACCGCAGTGTATATATTCTTTCCACTGCTCGCGTATTCAATGGCGCGTCCCTCGTCGAAATAAGAGAGGGTGAGGTTGAGCTGCATATCACCGTCTATAAGCAGAACCTTTTTACCAAGGTCGCGCAAGGCGCAGCCGATATTCGAGCAGCTTGTGGTTTTTCCGCTGCCGCCCTTGTTATTGGCAAAGGCGATTATCTTCGTTTTACTCATTTCCTTCTCCTCATTTTTTCAAGCTCCTCCTCGCTTTCGGCAAGGAATTCAATCAAAGCGTCAAGTCCTTCGCCCGTGTATGCGCTGACGGGGAATATCTTTTTGCACCCCGCAAGTCTTAACCAACGCTCAACTCTTTCGGGGTTTGCATCGGGCTTGTCTATTCCCGTTATTATTCCAACGACCTCGCGGTTAACAAGGCTCGTTATGCAGGGCGAAAATATGGAATACGGCTCGTTTGCGGAAAGAACAAGGCCCACGACGTCCGCCTCGTACGCGTAAAGCGCAAGCGCACCGCTCGTTTGGCGAAGCTCTGTGTATTCACCCGGAGTGTCGATTATCGTATCGAGATAATTGATGTACTGCGTCTTATAGTAGTGAATATCCTCGCCGTTGAGCGCTTGTGTGAGGGTGGTTTTTCCCGCCGCAACTCTGCCGATAAGTATTATCTTTCTCATTAGGTTCTGGTTATATCGCAGCAAACGTAGGTGAGCTTTGTCGTGAAATACTCTCTGATTGCCGCAAATGCAGATTCAACACTCGAAACACTGCCCGAAATGATGAGAGTTCCCGTGAATCTGTCAACAAATCCGATTTCAGCACCGCTCGACTTGATTGCGATATCTGCGGTTATAACCGCACTCTCCGCGGGGCTTATGGTAAGCACGCCGATAGCGCTTCTCGTGTAGTCTGTCTTGGGGTCAAGACCGAGCTTTGTGTAAAGCACGTTATCGGGGTTTGCGATTATGTGACAGAGCGTTATCTGCTTACCGGGGACAAGCTCTTGAACGATTCTCATATTTTCTTTAAGTTCCATATTTATATCCTTTCAGCCCGCTTGGGCATCATACTCTTGATTTAGGCAACGGTTAACCGCCGATTTTGCATTTCAGCCCCGAGGTTTCGGCAACCGAAAGCAAATATTCCATTCTCTCCCTTGAGGGTGGCTCGATTTCGGAGAGCGAATATCTCCTGCCAAGCCCGGCATACTTATCACTGCCAAGACGGTGATACGGAAGAAGATGGTGCTCACGCACACCGCGCAGATTTTTTGCAAAATGGGATATCGCGCGGATCTCCTGTGCCGTGTCGTTAAAGGTGGGTATGACGGGAGTTCTTATTATAAGCTCCACGCCCGACTCGGCAATCCTTTTTGCGTTTTCAAGGATTCTCTCGTTCGGAACACCCGTGTATTCCTTATGCTTTTCGGAATCCATATGCTTTATATCCATAAGATAAAGGTCAAGGTAAGGAAGAATTTTCTCTATCTCGGAAAACGGCATAGACGCCGCGGACTCAACCGCCGTGTGAAGTCCCTCCTCCTTGCACCTCTTGAGGAGCGCCGCCGCGAAATCGGCTTGGCAGAGTATCTCTCCGCCCGAGAGGGTCACCCCTCCGCCGCTTCTGCGGTAGTATGGCATATCGGCGAGAATTTCGGGCATTATCTCTGAAACCGTCACGTCTCTGCCGACAGTTTTTTCTCTGTCGCCCTCAACCATTACCTCAATCTCTCGGCGCTGCGATTCGGGGTTGCAGCACCAAGCGCATCTCATAATACAGCCCTTAAAGAAGACTATAGTTCTGATACCCGGCCCGTCGTGAATCGAAAACCTTTGAATATTGAATATTCTGCCCTGTGCTTCAAGCTCCATTCGCATCACCTCTTTTCACTGAATTTGATGTATTACCAGCCCTGCTCCGTTCTGTTTATAATGTCGTCCTGAAGCGAACGTGAAAGGGTGGTGAAAAGCGCACTGTATCCCGCAACTCTTACAACGAGAGTCTTATACTTTTCAGGGTTCTTCTGTGCGTCTATAAGCGTTTCTCTCGTTACAACGTTAAACTGAACGTGCATACCCTTTTGGTCAAAGTAGGAGCGGATAAGCGCAACGAACTTGGTAAGTCCCGCCATTCCGACGAGCGCGGAGGGGTGGAACTTCTGATTAAGAAGCGTTCCGTTTGATGCAACGCCCTGCTCAAGCTTTGCAACCGAGTTTGCCGTTGCGGTGGGTCCCTTGATATCTCTGCCCGAAGCGGGGCCGATACCGTCTGCAAGGGGTGTGTATGCAAGTCTGCCGTCGGGAGTTGCTCCCGTTGTTGCTCCGAGCGGAACGTTTGCCGAAACGGGATAGAGTCCCGCTTGGAATATTCCGCCTCTTACGTTCTTATATTTTTCAACCTCGCGGGTGTAGCTGTTTGCAACGTCGCGAGCGAACATATCAACGTCGTAAATATCGTTTCCGTACTTGGGAGCGTCCTCGTCTATCATACGCTTGATATCTCTGTATCTTGCCTTGGTGGCAGCGTCAAGCGAGGTGAGGTTTGTGACCTCGTCGTATATCGCACGGATAACCGCCTCGGTAATCTCAACTCCGCCACAAACGAGCTGCTGCGCTATCTCGGTTGTGAGCTTTTCAGCCGCCGCACCGGCAACGCCGTAGCCGTAGTTTGCGTTTATAGCGTCGCGAAGCTCGGTGAGGGTGAATTTCTTTTCCTCGAATACGAGCTTTTTGATAGCCACAAGTCCGTCTGTGTTATTTGCGATTCCAAAGCCCTGCGGACCCGTGAAGTTATAGATTGCTCCGCCCTCCTGCAAGGACTTTCCTCTGCCTATACAGTCCTCAACCATACAAGACTGGAAAGGAAGCGGACATCTTACCGCGTGCGCCATATCAATAGCGTTGTTTGCGTTTACGAGGAGCTTTATCATATAGCTCTGCTGCGCCTTGTAGGCATCGTAAAATTCCTCAAACGTCTTCATATCGGCAACGTCACCCGTGTCGGGGCCTATCTTCTTGCCCTTGTCGTAGCCGTTAGAGAATGCAAGCTCCATCGGGCGACACATATTGAAGAATGCCGCGTCGTGCCAGCCGTCTGTTTTTCCCGCCTTTTGAGGCTCAACGCAACCGATAATGCAATAATCTCTTGCGTCCTCGAGGGTGAGTCCGCGAGCCATTATAGAGGGGATAATTATTTCGTCGTTATAGTAAGCGGGCAGACCCGTGCCAAGTCTTGTGAGCGCCGCCGCCTTTATAAGCAGAGGCTCGGGCGAGCCGTTCCACACTCTTATCGAAATCGAGGGCTGAGGAAGCGGAACGTGCATAGCCGCCTCTATACACATATAAGAGAGGTCGTTTGTGGAGTCCATTCCGTGAACGTTCTGACCGCCGACGATGAGGTTTTGGAACATTCCGTAGCCCGCAAATCCGTCTGCCGATGCGGCATCTCTTACCTTGTTTATATCGTTGAATTTTACCCATACACAGTCAAGAAGCTCTTGCGCCGCCTCGTAGGTTATAACGCCTGCTTCAAGGTCTTTTTTGAGGTAGGGGTACATATACGTGTCAAATCTTCCGGGAGAAATCGAATGTCCGCTCGACTCAACCTGAAGAAGAAGCTGAACAAACCAGAACGACTGACAAGCCTCGTAAAAGCTCGTTGCACCAAACTCGGGAACTCTCTTGCAGTTGCGAGAGATAATCTCAAGCTCGCGGCGTCTTTCGGGGTCTGATTCGCGCTTTGCCATATCGAGAGCGAGAACGCTGTATCTTCTTGCGTATTCGATAACCGCCTCGCAGCTTTCGATAACTGCCGTGAGGAAATTGTTTTTGGAAATATATTCTGCGTCGGAAACGTCGAGCTTTTCAAGAGCCTCTCTTGCCTCGGCGACAATTCCTCTGTAACCGATTTTAAGCACCTTTCCGTAATCAACGCAAACGTGACCTATTCCATTATAGAAATAGTTTCCCGGAGTGAAAACCGAATGCTCAACGAAAGCCTCGTATGCCTCGGGAGCCATATTTGCTTTTGCAAGGTCGCTGGTGGTTTTTCCGCTCCACCAAGGGTAAATCTCACGAAGCTCCGCCTTTGTCTTTTCGCTTATGTAAAAGGGGTCTGCGGCTCTTGTTTCAACCGTGTCAAGCTCGGAAAGAAGCCACTCGTAAGAATACTCGGGAAATACCTGACAGCCGCGGGGAGCTACGGTTGCACTTCCGACAATAAGCTCACCGTCACGAATAACGATGGGAATATTGCGAAGTATATGAGCAAAAGCGGCACTGCGGCGCAAAATTATGGGAAGATTCTCGGTTTTCTTGTAGCTTTCGGTAACGAGAATACCTCTTGCCGATTCTATCTCGGGCATTTTTTCATAAAGTGCGTCTATAAGCTTTTGAATTCTTGAGCTTTTTTCGAGAACAAATTTAATGTTTTCCATATTTCACCTCAAAACAAATCACATTTTTGCACGAATTACATCTGCTTCCAAAGCTCTTCGTGCGGAGCGGCTATTACAGAATAAGAGGAGAGCGTTCCGACGCCCTTAGCGTAATCGGCACCCGCCTCAACAGCGGCGGTCACGTCACCGACGTCACCCGTCAGCATTACTATTCCCTTTCCTCCCATTCCTCTCGAAACGCGAAGGTCATATATCGCCACCCGTGCGGTCTTAACGGCTATATCCGCCGCCTTTATCGCGCTTGCAGCGGAAAAGGTTTCGATAAGTCCGAGAGAGCCTGATTGCTCGCCAACCTGCGTTCCGAAAAGAGCCGAAATAACCTGCTCGTCTATTCTTCCCATTACCGAGGAATCTATCACGTAGCCCTCAAATCTTGAAGTCACGTGGCTCACCGCGGCGGTGACGTTTGATATTGAACCCGTGAGAACTATCTCGTATTTACCCGGGCAAGAGGGGTGAGCCGAAACCATTTCGATTCCCGCGCTCTTGAGCGCGGCGTCTGCCGCCTCAACGCCCTTGGGCACACATTTTAATTCTATAACACCTATCGCAAAAAACATCTTCCGTTACCTTACATCAATAATTATTTTTCCGTTACCGAGCGTTACTCTGCCCGATATGCTCGCATGCTGTGGGAGAGAAAGTCCATCCTGTGCGCTTGCAATAATCTGACCGCGAGAAACTATCTCTCCGTCCTCTACCGCGGGCACGCTTGGAATTCCTATATGTCTTGAAAGAGGTATCTCAACTCTTGAAAAATCGGAAATTTCGCCACCGAAGTCCGCCACCGTGTCAAATTTTCTGACACCGAGCGTCGCTGCCCATTTCTCCGAGGGAATCATTCTGTATTCCCTTGCCTCGCTGACCGAGGAGCTTACCTCTTGATTAAATCTCATCTTGTTTTTTGCGAGAACTGCCTTGTAGTTTGCTATAACCGCCCTTGGCGATATTCCCTGACTGCACGCAAGGCTTTCGCAAACACCGCACCCGCAGCAAAGAGTTGCCGAAAGAACCATTATCGGCTTGACCTCTGCCGCCCCCATTGCCGTTCTTACCATCTTATGCGGCTCAAGGGGATATCCGAGAAGATTTCTCGGACACAAGTCGGTACATCTTGTGCATTGGCAGCAAGCGGTTTCCGCTCTTGAAACTGCCATTTTTTCGTTTATCTTCTTTGAGGCGATAGCCTGCGTTTCATCGGGCAGAATCAAAATCGCCTTTGTGGTTTTGGTTATTACTGCGGTTTCGGGGTTTATGAGCTTGCCCATCGAGGGGCCGCCGTCAAGCACCGAATTAAATGCGGGAACGGTTATTCCAAGCTTTCTGAATATATCCGAAACCTTGGCTCCCACAGGAACCTTTACGACAGTTGAAGCAACGCCGTTTCCGCCAAAGGTTACCCATTTTTCAACCACGGGCTCGGAAAATCTCGCGCCGCGCCCAAGGTTATACATCGTTTCCACGTTATAAACTATAACGCCCGCGGTGATGGGAAGCTTTCCCGGGTCAACCCGTCTTCCCGACGCCTCGTATATAAGTCCAATCTCGTCACCTATCGGATACACGTTAGGCAAAACCTTGACGAAAACTCTCTCCGAGAGCCTTTCGCCCTCGCTAAAGCCGAGCCTTTCTGCCGTATGCTCCTTGATACAAACGAGCGCCCTTGGAATTGCGGTCGCGTCGAGAACAAGATTGACACCCGAAAGCACCGTTTCAAGCTCGCGCCCAAGGATTACGTAATCCGTGTAGAGAAGCGGCTCACACTCGGAGCCGTTTATAAGGAGGAGGTTTGCCCCCTCCGCAAGCTTTGCATAAGAGGGGAACCCCGCGCCTCCGGCACCGACAATGCCGAGGTCCTGCATTAATTTCTTGAGTTCCTTCATATGTTTCTCTTTCAATCAGTTTGCCGTGTCAAGCGATACGGCGCTTTTGTTAGTCTACTATACCTACGATAACCGCGTCTGCGGGGCTCTGCACGTTATGAAGCGCAAGTCTTGCGGAGCTGCCCGTTGTGATAAGAACGGTCTCGCCTATTCCCGCGCCAACGCTGTCTATAGCGATTATAAATTCGTCGGTGAGGTCACCGTTCTTTATGATTTGAACCTCCATAAACTTGCTGCCTACAAGAGATTCCTGCTTTCTCGTTGATACGATATTTCCTCTGATTATTCCCTTTAACATTTCACTTCACCTCAATTATTACTTTACGGGTGTTACGAGGAATCCGTTTCCGATTCCCGCCGCGTTTGCATCGTCGGTATCAACGTGCATCTCAAGTCTAAAATCCTTATGCACTCTTACCTGAACGTCAAACCATCTCGTTCTTCTCTTTCCGTTTACGTCAACGTCTATCGTGTCTCCGTCCGAAAGTCCGAAAGCCTTTGCCTCATCGGGTGACATATGTATATGACGGTTTGCAATAATGCAACCCTCGGAAAGCTCAACCACGCCCTTGGGGCCGATGATTCTTATTGGAGCGGAGTCCTTTATATTTCCCGATTCTCTGACGGGGGGCTTTACCTTTAATACGTAGGAATCGGTTGCGGAGATTTCAACCTGCGAGGTTTTTCTTACGGGGCCGAGAACTCTTACGTTTTCAATAGGACGCATTGAGGGGCCGACAATCGTGAGAAGCTCCTTGCAAGCGTACTGACCGGGCTGGGAAAGCTCCTTTATGGGAGTTAATTCATATCCCGCACCGAAAAGGGTTTCAAGGTCGGTCTTTGAGAGGTGAATGTGTCTATTCGAAACACCGATGGGAATTCCGCCGCCGCAAGCAGTGCTCTCATTTTTCTTGGCGCCGTTCATTTCGAGTATCACGTTTTTAACCATTTCGGCAATTTTCTCTGTTGAAATTTCCATTTTTCATTTCCTTTCACATCTAAAATAGGCAATTTGTACTACAGAAAAACTTAACACGGGGCATACCCTGCCCGTTAAATCCTTTTGTAGTACCCAAAGGGCGATATGCCCTTTGGATACCAGTCTTCCTCTATTTGTTATTACTTAATAGAAGGAAGAAGCTTCTCAACGTCTGCATGAGGTCTGGGAATTACGTGAGTTGCGATAACCTCTCCGAGAGAAGTTGCAGCTGCGCTTCCTGCCTCAACTGCTGCCTTAACTGCTCCAACGTCGCCGCGAACCATAACGCTTACAAGTCCGCTTCCGATCTTTTCGCTTCCGATAAGGATAACGTTTGCAGCCTTAACCATAGCATCTGCTGCTTCGATAGCAGCAACGAGACCTCTGGTCTCTACCATTCCGAGTGCTTCCATTTGTAAATCCTCCTGTAAAAATTTTATTATTTTTTGAATTTTAAATTATATTTTAAAGCATAAGCCTTAAAAACCAAATCATTAGCCCGTTGTTAAAAATTTCATAACATCGGGATGCGGGCGAGC
>JAGBUD010000167.1 GCA_017630995.1 Clostridia bacterium | reverse complement strand
TCTCCGCGTCCTCGAGGGTTTTTATGCCGCCCGCCGCTTTTATTTTAACGTCACCCGTTAAATTTTCGTTAAAGACGATTATATCCTCGTCGGTAGCTCCGGCTGTGGAAAATCCCGTTGAGGTTTTAATGTAATCGGCCTTTGCCTCGGAAACTATGCGGCACATTTTTGCTTTTTCTTCTCTTGTGAGAAGGCAGGTTTCGATTATGACCTTTAATATTTTTCCCTCGGTGGCTTTTCTGATTTTCCGAAGCTCGTCGGCTATCAAATCAAATCTTCCGTCCTTGAGATGACCGATATTTATAACGGTGTCAATCTCGTCAGCTCCGTCGCGAATTGCAAGCTCTGCCTCCAAAACTTTAACACGGGTGTCGGAGTATCCAAGCGGAAAGCCTATAACCGTGCAGATTTTAAGTCTGTCGCCAACGTATTCCTTTGCTTGTTTAACTCTGCTTGGAGGGATGCAAACGGACGCCACCCCGTACTTAATTCCGTCATCGCAGATTGCAAAAATTTCTTCTGCGGTTGCGTTTTGCGCAAGAAGCGTGTGGTCGCACGATGCTAAAATCTTCTTGATATCCATTTCAGCACTTTTCCTCCTTTATTCTGTCCACCCAGCATTTGTGGCACATGGCGATATATCTGTCATTACCGCCGAGGAATATTTGGCGTCCCTCGGTTATTATCTGCCCGTCTTTGTCTATTCTTGCATTGACCGTTGCTTTTCTTCCGCATTCGCACATGGTTTTTATTTCGGTTATCGAGTCCGCAACCTCAAAGAGCCTTTGGCTGCCCGAGAAAAGTCTTGTCAAAAAGTCGGTTCGAAGTCCAAAGCATAGAACGGGAATGTCCTTTTCATCTGTTATGAGGCGAAGCTGATCTATATGCTCCTTGGTGAAAAACTGACATTCGTCGGCAATTATGACGTCCGCGTCCCCCGCTTCTGCCATAAATACCTCTAAAATATTATCTCCCTTGGCAAACGTTCTTGCCTCGGATTTTAGCCCCATTCTCGATTGTATTATGTTTTCTCCGTCGCGGCTGTCGGTTGCGGGCTTGATTAGCCAAACGCGCATTCCGCGCTCCTCGTAGTTAAATTTAGTAATAAGAGCCTGCGCGGTCTTTGATGAGCCCATTGCGCCGTATTTGAAATAAAGCTTTGCCAATTTTCGTCCTCTTTTCTTTCGCTGCGGGGCAGCATTTGTCCTTTTATTTCAGTATACCATAATAAATATAAAAAATAAAGGTGGTAGAGCAAAAAATCTCTTCCAAAAAAATTTGTGTAAAATGTGGAAATTTTCACAATTATATGATAAAATAAATCGTCACTATCTTTGGAAAGGAGAAAATATGGTACTCATTATTGCGGAAAAACCGAGTCTTGCCCGAAACATCGTTGCAGGCATAGGTAAGATGGATAAAAAGGACGGCTACTTCATCAACGAAAATTATATAGTCAGCTGGGCGTTCGGTCATCTCTTTTCCCTTGTTGACGTAGAGAGCTATACGGGTGCCGATTCGGGCGCTTGGACGCTTGATAATCTCCCTTGCTTTCCAAAGGAATTTAAGTTTGAATTAAAAAAAGGCACGGATAAAAAGGTCGATAGCGGTGTAAGCCGTCAGTTCAAGATATTAAAGACACTCTGCAACAGAGATGACGTTGAAGCCATAGTAAACGCGGGAGACGCAGACCGCGAGGGTGAAATCATAGTTCGCCTTTGCGTTGCAAATGCCCTTGAGGGTGAAAAGCGTCAGATGCGCCTTTGGCTTCCCGACCAAACTCCTGAAACGGTGCGCCGCGCCCTTTCCGAAATGAAAGATGAATCCGAATACGATAATCTCGCAAAGGAGGGCTTTGCGAGAACGTATATAGATTGGCTTTACGGTGTTAATTTGACACGGTATGCCACTATAAGATCGGGAAAGCTTCTGCGAGTGGGCAGAGTTATCGTTCCTATCGTGCGTGCGATATACGATAGGGATATGGAAATCAAGAATTTCAAGCCAGAAAAGTATTTTGCTCTCCAAAGCAGTGCAGAAACGAACGGAGAAACGGTCGAGCTTTTAAGTAAACTTCGCTTTACAAAAGACGAGGGAGAAAAGGCGATTGAGGCTGCGAAAAATTATAATGAAGCGGGCGCGGTTGTCACCTCAGTTGAAAGCAAGAAGGACACCGTCATGCCGGGCAAGCTCTTTTCGCTTTCCACGCTTCAAAGCTTGCTTGGTAAAAAATACAAAATGAGCATGGCGGATAGCCTTAAAATAGTTCAGAAGCTTTACGAGGACGGATATCTCACTTACCCGAGAACGAACTCCGAGTATCTTGCAACCGCAGAAAAGGATAAGATCAAGCAGATTCTTTCCGTTGTTTCAAACCTCGGCTACCCCGTGCGCTTTAAGGATTCGAAGTATATATTCGACGATTCTAAAATAGAATCCCACTCCGCGCTCACCCCAACGTATAAAATTCCCCCCGCAGATAAGCTCACCGAAAAAGAAAAGCAGGTTTATTCAACGGTTCTTCGCCGTTTCGTTGCTGTTTTCTGTAAGGAGGACTGTATTGCGAGCAAGAGCGAGATAAAAATTAAGGTTGGCGACCTTGAGGACTTTTCTCTCAAGGGAACGGTTATACTTGAGCCGGGTTGGACAAAATACGACGATTATACCCAAAAGGATAAATTCCTTCCGAATCTTGCCGTTGGCGAGAGTGTAAACGTTAATTTTGCGCCCGTGGAAAAGGAAACGACGCCGCCCCGTCATTACACGATAGAAACACTTAATAAATATCTGAAAAATCCATTTAAGGACGATAAGGCTAAAGCAAAGGAGCTTGCTGAAAACGGCGAGGTTGACGATGCGGAGGAATATCGCGCAGTCTTTGAGGGACTCGAGCTTGGAACCGAAGCCACAAGAACGGGTATTATAGATAACGCCAGAAAAAGCGGATATATAGACCTTAAAAAAGACGTCTATACCATACTTGAGGGCGGAGAATATCTCATAGAATCGCTTTCAAGGCTCGGCATAGTGATGGATAAATACAAAACCAGCGAGCTTGGCAGAGCATTGAAAAAGGTTTTTCGCGGAGAGATATCAACCGAGGATAGCGTCTTGCTTGCCGAGCGCGAGATTGCCGAAATATTCAGAATCGGCGGCTCGTCAACCGTTGCGTCAACGGTTGACACGGGTAAGCTCGGTGAAATAGTCGGCACCTGCCCTATATGTCATAAGAACGTTATTCGCGGAAATTCGGGATACGGCTGCATGGGATATAAGGAGGGCTGCAATTTCAGAATCGGACTTACGATATGCAAAAAAACAATCCCGATAAACGAAATTCGCCGCTTGCTTGCAACGGGCTCAACGTTGAAGCTTTCGGGCTTTATATCCAAAAACGGAAAGACGTTTTCGGGAAAGCTTATCCTTAAAGAAAACAACGTAGTTTTTTCATTTGATTGAACCAAAATCAGCCTTCGGCATAATATGGTATTAAGCGGCAAGAAAAAACGCCGCAATAAACTTCCGGAGGAAAAACATAATGAATAACAACTGCTTGTGCCACATCTTCGATGATAACTGTACTTGGATCATTATCCTTGCAATAATAGTTGTATTCTGCTGCTGTTGCAACCATTAATAGAGGCATATTTTGGCGTAATTTCCCGTTTTCACCGAGGCTCGACGTATAAAATACGTCATCGTGGTGAAGAACGAAAAAATTCCCCACAAAATCTCCACTCTATTAAAAATAATGAGCGGTATATTTTGGCGTAATTTCCCGTTTTCACCGAGGCTCGACGTATAAAATACGTCATCGTGGTGAAGAACGAAAAAATTCCCCACAAAATCTCCACTCTATTAAAACCAATCAAACCAATAAAGCGCATATTTTAAAACGTGGCGAGCGGAGAGATGCAAAAAGGCATCTCTCCGTTTTATTTTTTGAAAATTAATTCAATTTGTTTCGTAAATTTATTGACGAGTCATTTTATTTGTGTTAAAATGAGTTTTGGGCGGCGTTGACCGCCGACGGCTCTTTTCTTTATTAAATCGCATTTTATTAAATTACGTTAAGGAGAATTTTATGGCAAGCTTTAAGTTTAAAAATTTCGGCGTTATGATTGATATGTCGAGAAACTCCGTAATGAGTGTTTCGGCGCTTAAAAGATATTTTCCTATTCTCAAAAAGATGGGATATAACTGTGTGCTTCTTTATACCGAGGATACCTATGAGGTTGAGGGAGAGCCCTTCTTCGGTTACATGAGAGGAAGATACTCTATCGAGGAAATGAAAGAAATAGATTCCTTTGCTTCATCTATGGGAATAACCGTAATTCCTTGTATTCAGACGCTCGCGCATTTTACTGCAACTGTAAGATGGAGACAGTTTCCCGTTGATTACGACGATATAATGCTCGTTGATGACGAGCGCACCTATGAGTTGATTGACCGTATGTTCAAAACCCTTTCGGAGTGCTTTACCACAAAAAAGATTCATATAGGTATGGACGAGGCGCATATGCTCGGAAGAGGAAAGCACCTTGATATCCACGGGTACGAAACGGTTGACGTTTTGATGAAGCGTCATCTTGAGAGAGTTTGCGAGATAGCTAAAAAATACGGACTTGAGCCGATGATGTGGTCGGATATGTTCTTCCGCGGCTGGAATAACGGAGAATACTACACTTCCGCTATGGAAATTCCCAAGCAATACATAAGCGCTTTGCCTAAAGAGGTGACTCCTGTTTATTGGGATTACTACCAGACGAGCGAGGAAAAATATTCGGGTATGATGTATAACCACGCGCAATTCACAAAGGACTTTTGGTTTGCGGGCGGCTCGTGGTCTTGGATGGGCTTTGCTCCGTTCAACGAGTTTACTCTTGATTCTATGCTCCCCGCAATAGACGCTTGCAAGAAAAACAAGGTTAAGAACGTATTTATGACGATGTGGGGCGACAACGGCGGAGAATGCTCGCATTTCTCGCAGCTTTCCTCCTTATTCTATATTTCGCAGTACGCAAAGGGCGTAACCGACGAGAACGTTATTAAGGCAAAGTTCGAAAAGCTCATTGGAATGCCCTATGATGATTTTATGATGCTCGACGCACCAAACAACATAACGGGAAATGAGCAGATAGGACACCCCAAAAATCCCAGCAAGTATATGCTTTATTCCGACCCGTTCAACGGATTCCTCGATTACACGGTTGCCGAGGGTGGCGGTGAAAAGTATGCCAAGTATGCAGCCGAGCTTCACGCAATTGCAAAGAAGAGCCGCAAGTACGGATATCTCTTTGACACGCAGGCAAAGCTTTGCGACGTGCTTGCAGTGAAGTATGAGCTTGGTGTAAAAACAAGACGAGCGTACAACGAGGGCAACAAGGAAGAGCTTGCAAGACTTGCTAACGAGGATTATACTGCGGCAGTCAAGCTTATCGACGTTTTTGCAAGAGCATTCGAAAAGCAGTGGTTCCTTGACAACAAGACGAGCGGATTTGACGTTCAGGACGTGCGCTTGGGCGGAATTATACGCAGACTCGGTGCGTGCAAGAGAAGACTTCTCGATTATGCTGCGGGCAAAATTGACGCTATAGAGGAGCTTGAGGGCGAGGTTCTTCCTTTTGGCGGCGAAAAGGGCAAGAGTATGTCCTTTAATGTTTACCGTTATAACGCAAGCGGAAACTTGCTTTGATAATAAAATGAGTCTTTAGGGGCAAAAATCTTTTTGATTTTTGCCCTTTATTTTTGTAATAATTTTTTCTCTCCGTCGTATATTTTAGTAAACGAATAAATGTGAGGAGAGAAAAATGTTTGTATATTCTGTTAGAGGTTCTACTGTAAAGTTTGCGCTTTTGATAGTTATAACGCTTCTGCTGCTTTCGGGAATACTGATTTTTGGCAGCGGAGCTGCGGTTGAGGCGTCGGTTGGCGCGGATATTAAGCTTGGCGGTATGAAAACCAATGAGGATAGGCTGGAATTTATAAGTCAGTTCGGGATTTCGGTTGCGGGAGAGCCAAAGAGCAGCGAAACCTTTTCGGTTCCCGCAGATTTTGACAGAATAATAGCGGGATATAACGAAATTCAAAAGTCGCAAGGGCTTGATATCGGTAAATACAAAAATAAAAAGGTGACTCGCTATACCTACTCGGTCAGCGATTACGAGGGATATGACGGAGAGGTGAACGTAAACCTTATTATTTATAAAAACACTGTTATCGCTTGCGACGTGTCCTCGGAGGACCCAAACGGATTTGTTAAACCGCTCATAAAGTTATGATTTTAAAAAGTAAAAGAGTAGAAGCGAAAACTTCTACTCTTTTTTTCGTATTTTACTTTCATTATTGCGAGAATATCATTTTGCTTTCTTTTTCGCGTACCTAACCAGCGAGAACGAGCCGAAAAATCCAAGAGCCAAAAGAATGACGCAGGATATCCAGTGTATCGGAGAGGTGGGGAGAGTTGATAACGTCAGTCCCGCTTCCTTTGCTGTGGAAACGAATATCGTGGGTATAGAGCCGAGGATGAAACCGATTATCGCAAAGTAAGTTCCTCTCGGGCATTTTTTAAAGAGGAGCTTCATT
>JAGBUD010000016.1 GCA_017630995.1 Clostridia bacterium | reverse complement strand
TGACATCGGCAAGGCAAAACGCCGCCCTCGTTTCGGCTCTGCAATATATAGATGCGGCAATCGCCGCACTTGCTGACGGTCAGTTTACCGACGCCGCGGCATCCGAGATAGAGCTTGCACTTGCAAAGATCGCAGAGCTTGACGGCAGGGCGGTAGCCGACGAGGTGCTAAGCGAAATTTTCTCAAAATTCTGCGTTGGAAAGTAAGGATATGGAAAACAAAAGATTTTCAAAAAACGATAGCGGCTTTATATGCAAGAATTGCGGGCGTGAGGTCCAGCCCCTCGGATATACCTCAAGAAATCACTGCCCGTTCTGCCTCTGCTCTCTGCACGTCGATATAAACCCGGGCGACAGAGCTAACGAGTGCGGCGGTATACTCCGCCCGATAAGGGCGCTACCCGATCCTAAAAAGGGATATATAATAATCCATAGATGCCAGCGTTGCGGCGAGGTCGTTCGAAACAAGGCGGCTCATGAGGCAAAGGTTCAACCCGATGACACCGACCTTTTAATAAAGCTGACGGCTGGCAGCATTTAAAAAACACGTCTTAATTTTCTAAATAATAAAGGAGCTTTACTATGCAACAGAAACCACTTACAGCGCAATACGACGCACTTGAGCTTTGGATAAGAATAATCATTCAGGTTTTCGCGGGCAGCCTTGTTGGCGGAATTTACAGAATTATTCGCTACACCGAAACCAAGAACATAACGACCCTCATCGTTGGAATCGTTATCACCTTTACGGGTATCGGAAACTTTGCGGCTTGGATAATCGACCTTATTACCCTTGCCACCGAGGGAAGATATACCCTTTTCGTTGACTAAAAAATTCAACGAATAAAAATAAAATCCGCGAGAAAATCTCGCGGATTTTTTCATTACCTTGCGCCCTTTTCCGAGCTTTTTTCTCCTCTTTTTCGGGGCGTTTTTTATACTAGAGAAAAATAAATTTTATTTTTCGATTACCTATTGACTACGGTATATTAAAGTGCTATTATATCCTTGAAAACGGGAGAATCCGTTTCGGAGGTTTTTCTATGACTACAGAGCCAATCAAGGAAAAGCAGCGCGACGTTTACAAATCCAGCCGCATCATGTTTATACTCGAGGCGGCGTTTGAGTATTTCATCAATATTTTGACGGGCGGCGCATTTCTTGCAAAGCTGACGACAACTATCGGAATTTCCGACAGCATGACCGCCATTCTATCCTCTGCGGCGTCGCTTGCCGCGGCATTTCAGCTTTTTGCAATTTTCCTTTCGCACAGAACTCCCGTTAAGCGTTGGGTTTTCCCCATTAATTTCTGCGCGCAGGCGATGGTTTCCACCCTCTACGTGCTTCCCTTTTTCCCTCTCGGCTCGGCTCTGCCTTGGATATTCTTCTTCCTTATGCTATTTAGCAGAGCGGGAGTTAATATGGTTGCGCCCGCGAAGTCAAACTGGATGTTCAACCTCGTTGACTCAAAGAAGCGCGGCGAATACGTTTCTCGAATGAATATCGCTTCCCTTGCGGGCGGAATGATTTTCACCCTTGCGGCAAGCACGGTTATAGATAAATTCGAGGCAGCGGGAAATATCAACGGCTCGTTTATCGTTATTACGGTTTCAATCTGCATTCTCACCGTTATTCAGCTTTCCTGCTTGCTTCTTGCAAAGGAAAAACCCATTGAAATCGAGAAAAAGGAATCCCCCTTTAAATGCGTAGGCTCACTTTTCAAAAACAAAATCTACAGAAGAATTCTGACTGTTAATCTTCTTTGGTCGTTTGCAAACAGCATAACCTCGCCATTCCTCGGCACCTTTCAAATCAAGGAGCTTGGATTCTCGATGACGTTTATTTCGGTCGTTGGCGTTGTTTTGAACCTTTTGCAGATAGGTATGGCGTTCTTCTTCGGCAAGCTTTCCACGCGACGCTCATATTCTTCGATTTGGCGACTTTCCTATATTTTTGCGGCACTTGGATTCGTTTGCGTTGCGCTTTCGACAAGGCAAAACGGATACGTGCTTTTCACGGGATACCGCGTTATGACAGTTTTCTACAGTGCTGCAATTTCGGTTAGCTCCTCCGTTCTCTTATTCAATTCCGTCCCCCAGGCTCAACGCACCGCAGCTCTCGCAATGAGCCCCGTTGTCACAGGTCTTTTCAGCTTCTTTTTGACTCTTATCATAAGCCCGGTGTTTGATTTTATGCAAACGCTTGACCTATCCCTCTTCGGCACGCAAATCTACGTTCAGCAGATTTTTGCCGTCGCCTCGTTCATTGTTACCCTTATTCTCATAATATACCATTCGATAGCCTGCCACAAGCTGCTAAAGGATAACTGATTTTTCACCCCTCGGAGATTTTATGATTACAGCTCCTCAAATAAAAGAAAAGGATATATATAAGCCCAGCCGAATTATGTATATACTCGAAGCTATGTTTGAGTATTTTATATCAATTCTCACCACGGGCGCGTATCTCGCAAAGCTTACAACCGCGATAAACATTTCGGACAGTATGACTGCCGTTTTGTCCTCGGTTACCTCTCTTGCGGGAATGTTTCAATTAGTTTCGATATTCCTCTCACACAAAACTCCGGTTAAACGCTGGGTTTTACCTATAAACTTTTTAACGCAAGCAATGGTTTCGACCCTTTACGTGCTTCCCTTTCTTTCGCTCGGCAAGGTGGCACCCGTGATATTTTTCGTTATTATGCTTGTGAGCCGCGCGGGCGTTAACGTTGTTTCCCCCGCGAAATCGAATTGGTTTCTCTCTCTTATTGACGACAGACACAGAGGTGATTTCCAAGCAAAGCTCACCATCGTTTCCCTTGCGGGCGGTATGATTTTCACCCTTGCGGCAAGTGCCCTTATAGACAACTTTGAGGCGGCGGAAGACATTGAGGGGGCGTTTATCGTTATGACGGTGGCAATATGCATTCTGACCGTTATTCAGATTTCTTGCCTTATTTTTGCAAAGGAAAAGCCGATTGAGGTTAAAAAATCCGAATCCCCGTTCAAATCTCTCGGCTCGCTTTTAAATAACAAAATCTACAGAAGAATCATTATTATAAATTTTCTTTGGGCGATAGCCTCAAACCTGACCACACCGTTTTTGAGCACCTTTCAAATCAAGGAGCTTGGCTTTTCGATGACGTTCATTTCCGCGGTGGGAGTTATTTTGAGCCTATTTCAAATGCTGGTTATCTATCTATTCGGAAGATACTCGGTGCGCCATTCATATTCCTCAATTTTGCGAATTGCTTATATTTTCGCGGCGGTGCAATTTGTCTTCGTTGCGTTTTCCACAAGAGAAAACGGATACGTGGTTTTCACGGGATATAGAGTCATGGCAGTTCTTTTCGGCTCGGCAAGCTCCGTTAGCTCAACGAGCCTACTGTTCAACGTTGTTCCCGAAAGAGAAAGAACCTCCGCCCTTGCGATAAACACGATGTTCACGGGACTTGCGGGATTTTTGATTACGCTTATAGCAAGCCCATTCGTTGACTTTATGCAAACGCTCAATCTTTCCCTTTTCGGTATGCAAATCTACGTTCAGCAGATTCTTGCAATTGTATCCCTCGTGATTACCTTGGGAATTATATTCTACTACAACGTTTTCTGCCACAAGCTTATAAAAAACAATTGATATTTCCGACACGGAATATCATAAAATAATTCCAACACAAAAAGAGCATACATACAAGCCCTTCGTCTTGCGTGTTTGCTCTTTCCTTTTGTATTTTAATCTGCCTATCGAAAGGCGGGGATTTTCCAATTACTTTTTGAGTATCACGAATATGACAATTGAGGTTGCAAGCGCCGCTATTGCCACCACCGCGGTGAGCACGGTATAGACGTTAAAGAATTTCGTTTGCTTGCCTGTGGGCGCGGAGATTAGCTTCGCCTTTCGGAGCGCGGTTATCAGCGGCTTATAGAGGAGCATTGCTATCGCACTGTTCATCAGCGCCTTTGCGAGATTAAACGGCAGGAGCATTGTTGGGATAAGCTCAATTACTGCCGAGCGGGGCGCACCCATATAAAAGGGAGTTACGAATATATTAAGCGCGAGCATAACGTAAACTAGCACACCCGTTGCGCAAGCGAATGACAAAATCGAGCCGAGAAAGGTTCGCTTATTCTTGTATATAAGAGATGCCACAACGGAAAAGGTTGCTGATGAAGCGAAGTTCATAATGAATCCGTATATACCCGTGTCACTTATTGAAAGCTCTATCGTTGCTGCAAGCAGGGCTGTTATGAGGGCTGATAGGGGGCCGAATATGAATCCCGCCATTGCTATAATCGCGTCCTTTGCGTCAAAGGTTAGAAATGAAACGGGGATTCGGAATACGAGTGACACGACGAAAGCGAGCGCCGCGAACATAGCTATTCCTACTATTTTATATATAATGTCACTGTTCTTTGAGTTTTTCGCGTTATTCATTATTCCCTCCATAACAAAAATACCCCGCAAAAAGCGGGGATTTTTTCTTTCTCTATATATACTCATACAGTATTTTGCGACACGGGTGCCGCCTAAACTGTATAATTATATATAAAGCACATTTGTTTTATCATCCGGACTTTACCGTCGGTCAAGGAATTTC
>JAGBUD010000166.1 GCA_017630995.1 Clostridia bacterium | reverse complement strand
CGAAAAAGCACTTGAACGAGCCGTTAAAAAAGGAAAACGCAAGCTGAAGAAAAAAGCTGAAAAGGCGTTAAGCACAAGCGGCGGCTTCACGGAGATGTCAAATGAAACGTTCGACGTTCTTTTCAATGCATCAAACAGAGACAATGAGCAACAATACAGAGTTCTTTTCACTCCTCTTGCTCAAAAGGAAATGATAGATTTGATAAGATCCGACGTTGGTTACGGCGACGATTTTGACTTTTTCAAAAGGAAAAAGCTCAATACAATCCGCTCCGAGCATTCCCAAAATGCCCCCCTATCCCCTACCGCATCGCGATATTATTCCTATGACGTTGACGATTCACGGCAGAAGTTTATCAGCTTTAACAACGAATATTTTAAGTCTGTTTACTTTGACTTTGCACCGCTTATTTCAATTCCCGCATATCAAGACCCGCCCGCAACCTCGTTTGAGGAAATTTCACACCCCGATATAAGCTACACCGCGTATAACTACGAAACGATTGCAAACAAGATGGGCGCGCGTGCCTTTGCACACGAGCGCACAACGACGGAAGCGATTTTAAAAACCGAGCTTATCAAAAGAAGCGAGGATTTTGACACCGTTGCGGTTACGGCAAGCTCCTACGTGGCAGAGCCGAGAACGAGCTTTATACCAAAGCTTGGCGGTGACGGGAGAATGCACCCGGTGCCTGTTCACTGGAAAGAATATATCCCGCTTCAGAAAACGTCGCTCATGTCGGTTAAAAACGTTGGGATTTCAGAAACAGAATTCACGCAGAGGTCAAACGAAAAAGCACACTCTATTCCAACCAACGCGACCTGCTACAAGGGCATATTTGCTCATACCGATGCAAACAAAAACGAAATAATTAAATTTTTAGATAATATATTAAACTAAAGGAGAAACAAAATGGCAAATCCACTTGACGAAATGAACCCCGTTATCAAGGAAGAGGGGCTTGACACAAACGTTATAGCAAAGCAACTGCCCGTTACCGTCGGTTTCGGTTCAACAATTTTTGAAATAGCGCTCTGGGTGCTTGGAATAATTCCGGGATTGGTTTTCCTCTTTATGAAAATAAAGGCTAAAAACCATTTTCAGCAGCTTCAGCAAAAGATTCAGCGCGACGCCTCCACAATTGATAACTACCTTGAGCAGAGAGTTATGATTCTTCAAAACTGCGCGCGTCTTCTCGACAAGGCTATCGACCTTGACAAGACAACCCTCGAAAATATCGCAAAATATCGCAGCGGCAACGCAATAAGCGACGAAGAGCGCAACAAGGTTGCAGGAGAAATCGATTCCGTTTCAAGAAGCATTAATATCGCGTTTGAAAACTACCCCGACCTCAAGGCTCATAACGAAATCGCGGAAGCAATGAAGCAAAACGTTTATCTTCAAAGAGAAATAACCGCAGCAAGAGAGCTTTACAACGACACCGTTAACAGATGGAATACCGATGTTTACAGATGGCCCACCAAGCAAATCGTTGCGGCTCGCGAGGGATATACGACAAGAGTTCCCTTTATCGCGTCCAAGGAAATAAAGGAAAAGGCAAAGGACGTTTTCTTTTAAGTAAACAAAAAGAAGAATTCGAAACACAGTACGAATTCTTCTTTTCTTTTTGAAAATTATTTGAGCAAAAACATATCGTATCCCACAATTTCGGGCAACGTGACGTAGGTATAACCGTCCTTTACCTCAAACGGCACTGCCTCCGTTTCGGGAAGCCTCGATACAGACGTGTATTCACCCAAAATTGCGACAACGCGCCCGCAAGGCAACACGTTATGCTCTTCTATAACACCAAGCTTTCCGCGAATTTCGGGATAGGTGACCTTAACGTGCAAAAGCTTATACTCCGAATTTCCCGTCAGTGTTACCCTTGATGTCGAGGGGATACCGTCAGCCTTTATAAGATTTTCGGGCATAAAGCGGCAAAGAAGCGTTTTTATAATGTTTTTATACACGGGTGCCGCCGATTTCCTAAATGCCGAGAATATCGGGAAAGAAATTTGGGCAACGTTTTCGGAAGAATTTACGGTAACAACCGCATTTTCGGTTTTGCTTTTGGGAGGCGTGTAGTAAATAAAATGCTCACCTGTCCAGCCTGATTTTTTAAAATACGACGCATATTCGTCTGCAAGAACAAGAGTTCCCTCGCTCGCCCTCATGCTTATCGCGGTTTCATACTGCGAATAGCACATATCGGCAAGACTCGTTTCATAATTAAGCTTAAAATAGGTTGTATAACCCGCATCGCACATTCTCGGATTTTCGTTTGCGCCCTTTTCTATAACGGAAACAAAATCGGTTCCCCATTCCGAGAGAACAAACGAATCCTTTTCCTTATTGAGACCCGAATATCCGCTGGAAATCACCTTTCCGCCCGCATTAAGATATGTTCTTATTCTTTCGGCAAAATCCTTGTCAAAAAGAAGATTATCGGGTAAAATAACGAGCGGATATTTTGAGAAATCCTCACCGTACCAAACTATATCGTAGGTGTATTTAAGCTCCGATAGCATTCTTGCCGCACCGTAGCCGCCCGCTCCGATATATTTATTGTCGGTCAGGATTGCAATTTCGGGAATGAATTTTGCATTGTCCGTCCACTTTTCGTAGCGCTTTAGGCGTCCGTATATATCGCCAAGGTCCTTGTATATATCCTTTTCGGGAAGATTTGCAGGGTGCAAATGGTCGCCCATCATAAACTGAACGCCCTGCGTCAGTGCATCGTAAAAATCATTTTCAAGCGAGGGCTTTCCCTTATATCCGCCGAAATCACCCCAACAAACCTGAAATCTGCCGTTCATATAAACGACAGTGTCGTAAAGCGTTCTTGCAAAGGCGGCATTTGGCGCAAAATAATCGTATCCCCAAACGGACGGCAAGCATTCAACCTCAAAGTGAGAATTTATATCCTTTCCGTGCCATTGCTTTGAGCCGTTAACGAAAAGGCGCTTATCTTTTGGAACGGTATCTCTTATTCTCTGCATAAAATCGCGTTGCACCCTTGCGGAGAATGCGGCAACCGCACTGTCGTCGTTAAAGTCTATTCCCTCTTTCTTCATCTTGCTGATACACCTTTGGCAATAGCAAGGAGGAATATCGAAGCAATCGCAGAAAATTCCGTCAACGCCCTCGTCGAGTATTTCCTTATTTCCGCGATATAATAGTCTGTATAACTGCTATTATAGCACATAAGACGGAATGCGTTTCCGCCTTGGTCAAAGTCATACGTCTTTCCGTTTTTCCACATCAAGAGCCAATCGCTATGACTTATCATTTGCTCGTGATTTAAGCATGTATTAAGATATGCGGTAACACCGATATTGCGTTTATGGCACTCACGCACAACGTCACCGAGCATATTCCCCTTCATATTTGGATACGGTGTTCCGATTTTAGTCGGATAATATGAAAATCCGATATTACAGCGGGCAAACATATTGACGTATTCAACGT
>JAGBUD010000165.1 GCA_017630995.1 Clostridia bacterium | reverse complement strand
CTACGAAAAGGACGCACTGCTCGACGCTTCGAAAAAGGTTGAATACTTTGCGAAAAAAGAAGGCCTTACCGCACACGCAAGGAGCGCGGTTATAAGATTTGAGGAAACAAAATGAGTAAATTTCTGACAGCAAAATACGAAAGGCTTGACCCTTACACCCCGGGCGAGCAGCCAAAGGAAAGAAAGTATATCAAGCTCAACACAAACGAATCCCCCTTCCCTCCCTCGAAAACCGCGCGCGAGCTTGCGGCGGCGGAGCTTGAGCGCCTTATGCTTTATTCCGACCCCGAGTGCCGCACGATATGCGACGCGCTTGCAGAGGCGTACGGAGTTTCTTCCGACGAGGTTATTGCGACTAACGGCTCCGACGAGGTTTTGAACTTTGCCTTTATGGCATACTGCGACGAGAACACGCCTGCGGTTTTTGCCGACATAACCTACGGCTTTTACAAGGTTTTTGCAAACCTTAACGGACTGCCGACGCGCACAGTTCCGCTACGCGAGGATTTCACAATTAATATTGACGACTATATAGCCACCGAGGGCACGGTGTTTATCGCAAACCCCAACGCACCGACGGGAATTCTGCTGCCACGTAGCGAGATTGAAAGACTGCTTCTGGCAAATCCCGACAGAATAGTGGTTATCGACGAGGCTTACGTTGATTTCGGGGGCGAGAGCGCAATTCCCCTCATAAAAAAATACCCCAACCTTTTGGTGACGGGCACGTTTTCAAAGTCGCGCTCTATGGCGGGCGCAAGACTCGGATTTGGAATTGCCTCACGCGAGATAATCTCCGACCTTACGAGAATCAGATATTCTACCAACCCCTACAACGTTAACAGAATGACGATGGCGGCGGGAGTTGGCGCACTTAAAGACGTGGAGTATTTTAGAGAAAACTGCGAAAAGATAGTAAAAAACCGCGAGTGGACCTGCTGCGAGCTTGCAAGGCTCGGATTTGAGTTCACCGATTCAAAAGCAAACTTCATATTTGCAAAGAGCGACAAAATCGGGGGCGAGGAGCTTTACCTTGCGCTCAAGGACGCGGGAATTCTTGTAAGACATTTCAGCGCACCGCGAATTTGCGAATATAACAGAATAACAGTTGGAAGCGCCGAGGAAATGCAAGCCTTGGTTGACAAAATAACCGAAATTTTGGAGAAGAAAAAATGAGAAATGCAGAAATAATCAGAAAAACCAACGAAACCGACATATCCCTTTCAATCGAGCTTGACGGCTGCGGAAGCTCAAAAATTGACACGGGTTGCGCTTTCCTTGACCATATGCTCACCCTTTTTGCAAAGCACGGCAAATTCAACCTTAACGTTTCCTGCAAGGGCGACACGGAGGTTGACGCGCACCACACAACCGAGGATATAGGAATCTGCCTCGGTCAAGCATTCCGTGAGGCACTTGGTGACAAGGCGGGAATCGTCAGATACGCAGACACAACGCTTCCGATGGACGAGGCGCTGATTCTCACCGCGCTTGATTTTTCGGGCAGAGGATATTTTGCGTGTGAGCTTGACATTAAGGCAGCAAAGGTTGGCGATTTCGACACCGAGCTTGCAAATGAATTTTGGCAGGCGTTTGCCATTAACGCCGGCGCTACACTTCATATAAGACAGCTTGCGGGCAGCAACGCACACCACATAATCGAGGGCGTTTTCAAGTCTATGGCAAGAACGCTCCGCGCGGCAGTTAAGATTGACGCGGACTTTGCAAAAGACATACCCTCTACGAAAGGAATCCTTTAATGATAGCTATTATAGATTACGGAGTCGGTAATCTTTTTTCCCTGCAAAGCTCGTTTGCGGCAATAGGGGCAGACGCCGTTGTTACCGCTGACAGAGGGGTTATTTCTGCCGCGGACAAAATTTTGCTCCCCGGAGTTGGCGCCTTTGAGGACGCGGCACAGAAGCTTTTTTCATCGGGACTTGCCGAGGTTGTTTTGCGCGAGGTTGAGCGAGGAAAAAATTTGCTTGGAATCTGCCTCGGAATGCAAATGCTTTTCGACAAGAGCCTTGAATACGGCGAGCACCGCGGACTCGGACTTATATCGGGTGAGGTGCGCCCAATATCCGAGGTTATTCCGAGCGGGCTTAAAATTCCGCACATTGGCTGGAATCCGCTCAACATAAGAGAGCCGAAATCTCCGATTTTCAAATATATAAACGAGGGCGACTGCGTTTATTTCGTTCATTCATTCTACGGCGCAAAATGCGAAGAGAGCGTTATCGCAACAGCGGAATACGGCGCACCCTTGACTGCCGCCGTGGCGCGCGAAAACGTTTTCGGCTGTCAATTCCACCCCGAAAAAAGCGGGGCGGTGGGGCATAATATTCTTCGCGCCTTTGCTGAAATGAGGTAATAGAGATGAATATTTTCCCCGCTATAGATTTATACGAGGGCAAGGCGGTCAGACTTTACAAGGGCGACTACGAAAAGATGACCGTTTACAGCGAAAATCCCGTTGAAATCGCGCTTGATTTCAAGCGTCAAGGTGCAAAATTTATGCACGTCGTTGACCTTGAGGGCGCAAAGACGGGCGAAACACCCAATATTGAAACGATAAAGAAGCTCGCAAAAACAGATATGTTCATTGAGGTTGGCGGCGGAATCCGCTCCATTGAGGTTATAGAAAAATACCTTGAAGCAGGGGTTAGCCGCGTTATTCTCGGCACTGCGGCGCTTTGCGACAGAGAGTTTCTCACCGAGGCAATAGAGAAATTCGGCGAGAGGATTGCCGTGGGCGTTGACATCAAGGATTCCTGCGTTGCCATAAAGGGCTGGACAGAGAAATCGGAAAAGCTTGCCTTTGATTTTTGCCGCGAGCTTGACGCGCTTGGCGTTAAGACTATAATCTGCACCGACATCTCAAAGGACGGCGCAATGCAGGGCACAAATCACGAGCTTTACAAGACTCTCGCCGAGGAGCTTGGACTTCAAATTATCGCTTCGGGCGGAGTTAGCTCGATTGAGGACGTAAGACGCCTTGCAGCACTCGACCTTTACGGCGCGATAATCGGAAAGGCATACTACACGGGTGCGATTTCAATAAGCGAAGCGATAGAGGTGGCAAAGTGATTACTAAAAGAATAATTCCCTGCCTTGACGTCAGAGACGGACGGGTTGTTAAAGGGGTGAACTTTGAGGGACTGCGCGACGTCAGCTCCCCCGTTGAGCTTGGAAAATATTACAGCGACTGCGGTGCTGACGAGCTTGTTTTCTACGATATAACCGCTTCGGCAGAGGGGCGCGCGCTCTTCACGGATATTCTGCGCGAGGTTGCCTCTACCATATTTATTCCGCTTACCGTTGGCGGCGGAATCAACACCATAGACGATTTTGACAGAGTGCTTAAATGCGGCGCAGACAAGGTAAGCGTTAACTCGGGAGCAATAAAAAACCCCTCGCTTATCTACGAGGCGGCAAAGAAATACGGCGACCAATGCGTTGTTCTCTCTTGCGACGTCAAGAGGGTTGACGGTGTGTTCCGCGTTTTTGCAAAGGGCGGAAGAGTTGACACGGGTATGGACGCGCTTGAATGGATAAAGCACGGCGTTGAGCGCGGTGCGGGCGAGATAGTTCTCAATTCCATCGACACCGACGGTGTTAAGGGCGGCTTTGATATTGAGATGCTGCGCGCTGTGAGCGAGATTGTTTCGGTTCCTATTATCGCATCGGGCGGGGCCGGAAATATGGAGCATTTCGTTGAGCTTTTCAAGGCGCTCCCAAAGGTAGATGCGGGACTTGCCGCGTCTATATTCCATTTCGGAGAGGTGAAAATCTCCGAGCTTAAAGAGAAACTTTTTGAAAACGGTATTCCCACAAGGAGAATTTGATTATGCTTAATATAGAAGAATTAAAATTTGACGCGCAGGGACTTATCCCCGCGATAGTCGTTGACGCTATAACCAAAAAGGTTTTGACCCTTGCTTATATGAATAAGGAGAGCCTTAAAATTTCTATGGAAAAGGGGCTGACCTGCTTTTACAGCCGCTCAAGACAGGAGCTTTGGCTCAAGGGCGAAACGAGCGGAAATTATCAGCATATCGTTTCGATAACCGCAGATTGCGATAACGACGCACTCGTCGTTACCGTTGAGCCGGAGGGCCCCGCATGTCACACGGGTACGACCTCTTGCTTCACAAATCCCATTTTTGAGAGCGAGGAGCTGCGCGAATTTTCTCTTGACTTGCTCGTTGAGCTTATCGAGGGAAGAAAGCGCGAAAAGGTCGAAGGCTCTTACACCACGTATCTTTTCGAAAAGGGACTTGACAAAATTCTCAAAAAGGTGGGCGAGGAATCCACCGAGGTTATAATCGCGGCAAAGGCAGACGACAAGCGCGAAACCGTTTACGAGATTGCAGACCTTACCTATCACCTTATCGTGCTTATGATAGAAATGGGCATTTCTCTTGAGGATATCCACCGCGAGCTTGCTTCCCGCCACGTTATTGACAAAAAGGTTAAGCAGGAGAAAATGACCTGATGGGATACACAGACCTGCATACGCATACGAATTTTTGCGACGGCAAGGATTCGCCCGAGGATATGGTTATTTCCGCTATTGAAAAGGGGATAGACACCCTCGGAATACTTACCCATTCTTACGTTGAATTTGACCTTTCGGCTTGTATTCGGGAAGAAAGACAGACCGAGTTTATTGCCGAGATTGCCAGACTCAAGGAGAAATACAAGGGCAAAATCAATCTTCTCTGCGGTCTTGAGGTGGATTATTACACCACCTCGCAAATCGAGGGCTACGACTACAAGCTCGGCTCGCTGCATTACTTCAAGATAGGCGAGAAATACTACTCGCTCGATATCTCAATCCCCGGCTTTATAGAAATGGTGGAAAAGGAATTCGGGGGTGATTATCTCGCGGTTTGCGAGGAATACTACAGACTCCTTGCCGACGTTGTTCGTAAAACTAATGCCGACATAATAGCGCATATAGACCTTATAACCAAATTCAACGAGGGCAACAAGCTTTTCGATACGGGCGACCCAAGATACGTGAGAGCATATCGCCGCGCCGTTGACGAGCTTATCAAAACGGGCAAGCCCTTTGAAATTAACACGGGTGCCATCTCGCGCGGCTACCGCACCACACCCTACCCCGCCCCCGATATTCTTGACTACATAAAGTCAAAGGGCGGAAAGCTGATAATTTCAAGCGACTCGCACTCAAAGGAAAACATCGCATATCTTTTCGATAAATACGCAGATTTGGCGAACTGAAGCAAACGGCAGAAGAAATGCCGAGTCGATGCTTTAATGAAGTTTTGCGGAGGAGAAATTTCGCAAGACAAGGCAAAGCGAGCGAGACGCTCGACGGCATAGTTACCTATGTCGAGAGCGACGAGTCGATGCTTTAACGACGTATTGCGGAATTTATACCCGCAAAAACTATGTCGAGAGCGACGAGTCGTTGCTTTAACGACGTATTGCGGAATTTATACCCGCAAAAAAAAATGACCCCCAACCTTGTGTGCATTAACCGCATTTGCACAGGCTGGGGGTCATTTATGTTCACTCTTAATATCTAACATCGTTTGGTTATCCTCTCTTTCCCGATGTGTCCCGCTCGTTTTCGATTCACCGCCTTCACAATATCTAAATCCAAATCCTAAAGTAGGATTAACTTATATTTACCAAGGTGAAGCCTTGAACGTTTGGGAGAAGCTAGTTAAATTAAAGGTTTTCTGCCGTTTTTGCCGCCACTTTTCTTTTTATTTTTCCTTTTTCTTCTTTTCGGCTGTTTGTTTTCTTTTCGTTTATATATGTAATGCGTTTTTCGCACAACGTGCGCTCGGCACCGCCATACCGAGATTTTTGGAGATTTTCAGAATCGACCTATCTTGTTGCGGCGAAATCGGAGCTTCCTTTAGCTACCTTTTAGTTTATCATTGGACCGTACCTCTTTTATTATTGGGGCATACCTACCAAGGCCTTGACCTTGGCGTCCTTACTTTTTCATTGGAGTGTACCTTCCTTTTGTTTGCCTTTTATGAGCTTTTAACTCTAAAATTAATTTTCCTTTGGAGTATACCTTCCTTCGTTAGCGTTTTATGCCTATTGGCTTAAATTACCTTTCCTTTGGAGTGTACCTACCTTCGTTAGCATTTTGGTGTCCCACAAGCAAATTTTGCGGGAAGCTTACTTTCTCATTGGAGTTTACCGTCCTTTATCAGCGTTCCGTTCTAACCTTTCGGTTCTATGAAATGTTTTTGGGAGTTTACCTTCCTTCGTTAGCGTTTTTGGGCTTCATTAAAGCCAAAATATTAGGTGTTCTTTGGAGTGTACCTCTCTTTCGTGAGCTTGCGTTTTTTATAGTCCGAGGCTCTCGGACTTTCCCATGGGTTTTGTTTTTTTATCCTCTCTTCGCCTTTAGTATATCATATGAATTTTTAAATTGCAATATGGCAAATTGTAAGTAATTCACAATTATTTTTTGTGCAAATAGCAGAAATTGTGCAAAAAGGCAAATTTGGGGTTTACAAACGGAAAAAGAGCTGATATAATAGAAGTATGGGCGGTCAAAAAAATGACCGCCCACTTTATTTTTATTTTAAATATTTAGGATTTTGGATTTTAAGCCGCTTTGCGATTTTTGCATGATAACCTTTAAAATTACAGCTCAAGGGCGGTGAGATGCTCAACCGTTTCCTTTTTGACCGCAACGTATGACTTTCCGCCCGAAAGCATTACGACTGGGGGACGGGTGAGTCTGTTATAATTCGATGACATCGAGTAGTGGTATGCACCCGTTGTCAGACACGCGATAAGCGCGCCGCGCTTGATAGCCGAGGGCATAGGAATATTCTCTTGAAGAATGTCACCGCTTTCACAGCACCTGCCAACGACGGAAACCGTTTCCGTCGGCTCTCCCGCATAGCTATCAACGGGGATAATGGTGTATGGCGAGCCATAGAGCGCAAATCTCGGGTTATCAGCCATTCCGCCGTCTACCGAAACGTAGGTCTTATAGCCCGGGATACGCTTAACCGTTCCTACCTTATATACGGTAAGTCCCGCGTCGGCAACAATGCTCCTACCCGGCTCGAATGAGATTTTAGGCATAGCGATGCCGAGGGCGGCAACCTTTTCCTTTATGAATGCGCCAACCTCTGCGATATTCTTTGCAATATCAATCTCGGGTTGCTCGGCAATATAGCGCACGCCGTATCCGCCGCCAAGGTCAAGCTCTGCGGCAAGGAAGCCGTGGGTTGCGTTCATATCTGCAACGAAATCGAGCATAACGTCTGCCGCGCGCAAATAGATATCCGAATCAAACACCTGCGAGCCGATATGGCAATGGAAGCCGCGAAGCTCGATATTCGGGAGCGAGAGCGCAAGCGCGGTTATCGCAGAAGCCTGCCCCGTTTCTATCGCACTGCCGAATTTCGAATCCACCTTACCCGTTGCAACGGCGGCGTAGGTATGGGGGTCGATACCGGGGGTTATGCGGAGAAGAATTCTCTGCTTTTTGCCCTTCTCGCCCGCTATACTGTCTATCACCACAAGCTCCTCCTCGTTATCGACCACAAAATAGCCGACACCAGAGTCTATAGCATAGGCAATATCCTCATCGGTTTTGTTATTAGAATGGAAATACGCACGCTCAAGCGGAAACTTTGCGAGAAGCGCGGTGTATATCTCACCCGACGAAACAACGTCGATACCCATTCCCTCCTCGCGCATAATTTCGTAAAGGCGGCGGAAGCTTGCAGCCTTTGAGGCATAAAGCACTTGACCGCATTCACCAAACGTCGCGCGAATGGCGTTTATATAGGTGCGGCACCTTTCTCTTATTCTCTCCTCGTCATAGAGGTAGAGGGGAGTGCCGTATTCCTTTGCGAGCGCGGTGAGGGGCATACCCGCAAAGCAAAGCTCGCCCGACTCGGAGCGCGAAATATTCTCGCAAATAAATTCGTTTTTTTCCTTAACTAACAACGGAAAATATCTCCTGACTGAAAATTTTAAAGAAGATGTGCGCGCAGCTCTTCAATCGAATGAATCGAAAGGTCGGCGGGCGCAACCTCGAATACGGTTTTGCAGCCCACGTCACCGCGACGCGACATTCTGTATATAGCTCTTGCGTATGCAACAAGCACGCTGCCCGTGAATTCGGGGTTTGAATCAAGCTTCAAGGAAAACTCAACTGTGTGGCGGTTTTCGCCGTCCTTACCCGTAACGCCGTTTCTTATAACCGAGCCGCCATGGGGCATTCCGCGGTGATTGGCGCGAAGCTCGTCCATAGTTACAAAGGTAACCGAGGTTTCGTAATCGGCAAAATAATTGGGCATTGTTTTGATTTCCCTCTCAATGCGAGCCTTGTCCGCTCCGTCCTCGGCAACAACGTAACACTCGCGCAGATGCTTTTCGGCAGTTGTGAGGGTGGGACATTCGCCACCTCTGACTGCGTTGAGCGCTGCGGGAATCGGCACGGTGTACTGTCTTGCATCAAGCACGCCCTCAATTCTTCTGATAGCGTCGGAATGGCCTTGGCTGATTCCTCTGCCCCAGAACGTATAATCCGCGCCCTCGGGAAGTGCGGCATTGGCATAGAGTCTTGCTATTGAGAAAAGACCGGGGTCCCAACCCGCGCTGATAAGAACGACCTTTCCGCCCGCGCGCGCCGCCTTATCGCAATTTTCAAAATGCTCGGGGATTTTCGCGTGGGTATCAAAGCTATCAACAACGTTGAAACTCTCCGCAAGTGCGGGGGTCATTTTAGGCAGGTCGGTTGCACTGCCCGCGCAGATAATGAGAACGTCTATCTCGGATTTGAATCCCGAAAGGTCATCAGCCGAAAAAACCTTGGTTTCGGGGAATGCGGGGGTTATGGTTTTGGGGTCGCGGCGGCTGAAAACGCCGACAAGCTCCATATCGGGATTATATCTTATCGCAGCCTCAACACCTCTGCCGAGGTTGCCGTATCCGTATATTGCAACTTTCATAATTTCTCCTTACAAAGAAGCGCCGACAGCGCTCTTTTCCTTTTTGCCGACAAGAGAATTCATATCGTAAAGCCCTGCGCCCTTTTCATAAATGAATGCGGCGGCAGCAAGCGCACCCTCGGCAAAGAGAGCTCTGCTATGTGCCTCGTGCTTTATGGTTATGGTTTGATTTTGCGTTCCGAGGATAACCTCGTGCTCACCGACTATGTTGCCCATTCTTATTGCGTGAATTCCGATTTCCTCGGCAGTTCTCTTTCCTTGACCGCTTCTGCCAAGATTAAGCGTTGCCTCATGGCGCACCTCGCAAAGCGCGTTTGCAAGCATAAGCGCGGTTCCGCTGGGAGCGTCAAGCTTTCTGTTATGGTGCTTTTCTATAATTTCGATTTCAGCCTCGGGCATTGCGGCAGCGGCGGTTTTTGCAAGCTCAACGAGCAAAGCCACGCCAAGCGACATATTCGCGCTGAAAAAAACGGGAATCGACTTTGCCGCAGATTTTATTGCCATAAGCTCGCTTTCGGTGTGTCCCGTTGTTGCTATAACGGCGGGAATGCTGCGCTCCTTGGCAAAATCAAGCACCGCACCGATTGCCGTGTGATGCGAGAAATCAACTATGCAGTCTATCTTAACGTCATAAGGAATTGCGGCAAATGAGGGGTATATATTATTTTCTGTGCCCTGCGCGTTTATATCAACACCGCAAGCAAAGCGCGCACCGCGATATCCCTCGCGGCAAAGCTTTTCAACCTCTTTGCCCATATGGCCCAAAATTCCGCTTATTAAAATATTCATTTTGCGTTCGTCCTTTTAAATCAGATAAGATTTTGCTCCTTCATAAGAGCGAGGAGCTTTTCCTCGTGTGCCTTTTCCATAGGAGTTAAGGGGAGGCGAAGATAGTTTTCGCAGAATCCCATAGCAGCAACAGCCGCCTTTGCGGGAATGGGGTTAACCTCGCAGAAGAGCGCGTTTATAAGGGGAATGAGATCAAGCTGAAGCTTGCACGCCGCCTTTGCGTCACCGTTCATAAAGAGGTGGCACATATCGCTCGTTGCCTTGGGCATAATGTTTGAGAGAACGGAAATAACACCCTTTCCGCCAAGGGAAAGAATGGGAACTATCTGGTCGTCGTTACCCGAATAAATATCAATCTTGTCACCAACGAGGTGAGCAAGCTCCGCAACCTGCGAGAGATTTCCCGAGGCTTCCTTGATAGCAACGATGTTTTCGTGGTCTGCGAGCTTTGCAACGGTTTCGGGGAGAAGGTTGCAGCCCGTTCTGCCGGGAACGTTATAAAGAATACAAGGCTTTGTTGAAGCGTCTGCTATTGCAGAAAAGAACTGAACAAGACCGTTTTGGGTTGCTTTGTTATAATAAGGAGTTACGAGAAGCATTGCGTCTGCTCCCACCTCGCACGCATACTTTGTAAGCTCGATTGCATACGCAACGTCGTTTGAGCCTGTGCCCGCGATAACGGGAACTCTGCCCGCAACCTGCTCAACGCAGAAGCGGATAGCCTCCTTATGCTCCTCGTCGGTAAGGGTTGAGCCCTCGCCCGTTGTTCCAACGGCAACGATAGCGTCTATTCCCTCGGCAATCTGCCATTCTATAAGGCGCGCGAACTGCTCGTAATCAATGCCGTCCTTGGTAAGAGGAGTTACAATAGCGGTAGCGGCTCCCGTAAATACAGTGTTTTTCATATGTTTTTCTCCTTTGAGATAATTTAATTTGAATTAAATTTTTTCGGTTATTTTTGGAAATTGCGATTTACATTAAAAAAAGACAGCCAACGAAAGCTATCTTACACAAAACACAAAAAAGGTATGTTGCGATAGCACTCCGCATTTCTGCGACAACAGGGCGGATATTTTCCGAACTGCCAGCAAGCACGTTCCAAAATGCTCACTTCGGCACTGACACCTTTCCCATACGGCCTTGGGAGCCTTTCACGGTACGGTACTATTCATCGAGTGCGCCTCTATCTAAATTTTACAATATATTTTAGCACATATAAATATATATTGTCAAGAGTTTTTTATAAGTTTAAAATATTTATAAGTTTTATAATTAAATGCGAAAGAGAAATCTTCGCATTTTTTCTTTTTTCAGTATTGAGAGCAGCTGTAATTGCTCTCCCCCTTATGCCGAGCGTAGAGGACAGAAAGTGTATTAATTTTCGATTTTCTCTTTCAAATAAAAAAGGAGCATTACTGCTCCTCATCGTTATTTTTATTTTCTGATTCTTTTTTGAGCTTTTCGGTTACTTGTTCTATAACATCTTCTTTTATTTCTTTAGTAAAAGATTTTATAAAATAATAAATTCCAAAAGCAATAATTGCAATTCCTAAACCTAAAACTAATCCTATAATTAGCGACGCTATATCAATATTAGGTTGTATGGTTGTGGTTGTATTGTTTATAGGATTTTGAGAACCAATATTAGAATTTCCGCTGATATTATCAATAACACCGCTGCTAACAGCTTGAAGCACAGTAATCATAAAATCACCTCACAAATTTAATAAACCCATTATAACGCTTGACTCAAAAAAAGTCAATGATAAAAACGATTTTGTTGTGGATATTTAAGATTATATCGTTTTTGATAAAAGCT
>JAGBUD010000003.1 GCA_017630995.1 Clostridia bacterium | reverse complement strand
GGGTCGTCCGAGTTAACGTCGAGTCCCGCGTAGTACATTGCGGTTGCAAATGCATCTCTTGGGTTGTTGAACTGAAGAATGTTTCCCGCATATTTCGGATTCCAGAGAAGCTCCCAGCTCTTCTTTTCAACGTCTTCCTTATCTACGCCCTCTTTGTTGTATATAACGCCGAGCATACCGTAGGTATAGGGGACGGAGAATTTGTTGTCGGGATCGTAATACGTGCCTCTGAATTCCTCGGGAATGTTCACATAGTTTGAAAGAGAAGAGGTATCGAAGGAATAAAGCAGACCCTCGCTTATCATTTTTTCGATCATATAGTCCGAGGGGGTTATTACGTCGTAGGAAACCGCGCTGTTGGTTAATTTTGAGTACATATCCTCGTTTGTGGGATAGGTGGAGTATTCAACCTTGATTTTTATTCCGCCGTACTTTTCCGAAAGGGTGGAGTTAAAATAATTCTCAAACTCCTTATTGGTATCAAAGGAGTCCTCCGAGCCGTCGGAAATGTATTCTCCCCAGTTGTAAACGTTAAGAGTAACCGTTTGTCCTGCCTTGTATTCAGGCATTTCCATTTCTTCAACGGAAAGAGCTACTTGCGTTGCGTCCGAAGAATTGTTACCGCAGGAGAAAAGAGAAAGGGAAAGGAGAATAACGGAAATTATCAAAAAGATTGATAAAAGTCTTTTTTGCATATTATCAAATACCTTTTTTGCGTTTTTTGGTGGGATTGTGCTTCTTAAAGCTTTTCATGTTCGAAAGGAGCAGAAGCGTAAAGACCGATATAATTATTATGGTGGAAAGTGCGTACATATTGGGCTTGACCGTCTTCTTTGTCATTGAATAGATAAGAAGCGGAAGCGTTTGGAAATTCGTAGGTCCAACGAAATAGGAGATAACGAAATCGTCAAGCGACATCGTGAACGCCATAACCATTCCCGAAATAACTCCCGGCATAATGTTCGGGAGCTTAACCTTAAAGAAAGCCTTTACGGGTGTGCAGCCGAGGTCGAGTGCCGCTTCGGAAAGCGTGTCGCCAAGCTCGGTTATTCTCGGCAAAACCGAAAGAATAACGTATGGCAAGCAGAACGTCGTGTGCGATATCAGCATTGCAAGAAAACCGATGTTATTGTAGTCCGCAATCTTAAATGCCGCCATAATTGCCGCAAAGAAGAGCATCATTGACATACCTGTAACGATATCGGGGTTCATCATCGGAATGTTGGTTACCGAAAGAACCGTATTCTTGAAGAGTTTGAGGCGCATTTTGTAGATTCCCTCCGCCGCGGCAGTGCCGATAACGGTGGAAATAAGCGCGGAAAGAACGGCAAGAATCAAAGTGTTGCGAAGCGCAATCCAAGCGGTGCTTGATTTGAAAAGCTCAATATACCAATAAAGGCTGAAGCCCTCGAAATTCGCGGTGCTTTCGGTTGCGTTGAACGAAAAGAGAATAACCGTGAGAATGGGGATATAGAGAATAGCGAAAATTGCACAGAGGTATATCCTTGAAAGATACTTTTTCATACTATGATACCTCCGTCGTCGTTATTTCCAAATTTATTCATAACGGTAAGGGATATCAGTATAAGAATCATCATAACGAGCGATATTGCCGCACCGACGTTGAGCGCACCCGTGATAAACTGTCGCTCAATGGTATCTCCGATAAGCTCAAACGTTCCACCGCCAAGCTTTTGCGAAATATAGAACGTGCTGATTGAGGGAACGAGAACCATCGTAACGCCCGAAACAATGCCCGAACGGGAAAGGGGAAGAATAACCTTGATAAGAGTAACGAAGTTATTGCAGCCAAGGTCAGCCGCCGCCTCCCACATATTCTTATCAATTTTAGAAATGCAAGTATAAATGGGAAGCACCATATATGGCAAAAAGTCGTAAACCATACCGAATATAACTGCGCCCTTTGTGCCGATTATTTTCATTGACGTTCCGAGAAGAGTGTTTATAATGCCGCCGTTATCGAGAAGAGCCATAATCGAGTAGGTTCTTATAAGAAGGTTTGTCCACATAGGGAGCATAAGCAGCATAATAAAGAACTTTTGGTGCTGCGGCTTTGTCTTTGCGATTATGTATGCAAGGGGATAGCCGAGGAGCAAGCAAATAAACGTTGCAATTACCGAAAGCTCAAGCGAAATTCCGAAAATAGAAGCATAGTCGGGAAGATATGCGATATTTGAAAACGAAAAATTCCCGTCCGCATCGGTGAATGCGTAATAAATAACAATCAAAAGCGGCAAAACGATGAAAAGCACCGACCAAAAGATATGGGGCGCCGCCGCGATTGAGCGCAAAAGTGATTTTTTGTTTTTCATTTCATATCCGAGAGGGAAGCACCCTCAAACTGCTTTCATAGAATAAAAAAATAAAGATGAATTAAAATTCTTCTGCCGCGTCAGCGTTGGAAAGCTGATCGATTTCGTCGGAGAATGATGAGTAATCGCCGAATTTGCCCGAATATTTTGATTTCTTCATAATGTGAATGGCATCGGGCTCAATGTAAAGTCCTATGTTTGCATTTGGAGCAACGTAGTCCGTGGACTGTATCATCCACTTGAATCCCTTAATGTCAACGATTATCTCGTAATGAACGCCCTTAAAGGTAACGTTTGTGACGTTTCCTGTGAGCATACCCTTTTCGAGAGAAACAACGTCAACGTCCTCGGGGCGAATAACAACGTCAACGGGCTCGTTTGTGCCAAATCCGCCGTCAACGCAGTCGAACGCGTGTCCCGCAAATTTAACCTTGCCGTCAAAGAGCATAACACCGTCGATGATGTTACTCTCGCCGATGAAATCCGCAACGAATGCGTTTTTAGGCTCGTTATATATATCCGTCGGTGTTCCTATCTGCTGAATTTCTCCGTCTGCCATAACCACAACGGTATCAGACATCGAAAGAGCTTCCTCTTGGTCGTGTGTAACGTAAATAAAGGTAATGCCGATAGCCTGCTGAATGGTTTTAAGCTCGTTCTGCATATCCTTGCGCAGCTTGAGGTCGAGCGCGCCGAGCGGCTCGTCGAGAAGAAGCATCTTGGGGTGAGAAATCAAGGCTCTCGCAATAGCAACTCTCTGCTGCTGACCGCCCGAAAGGGTGCTAACGCTCTTATTTTCAAATCCCGAAAGGGCAACCATCGAAAGCATCTCGGTAACCCTTGCCTTTATCTCCGCCTCCTTAACCTTTTTAAGTCGAAGCGGGAAAGCAATATTTTCGTAAACGTTAAGATGCGGGAAAAGCGCGTACTTCTGAAAAACCGTGTTAATGTTTCTCTTGTAAGCGGGAACCTGGCTTATCTCGATTCCGTCGAAATAAAGCTCGCCCTCATCAGCGCTCTCAAATCCGCCTATAATTCTCAAGGTTGTGGTCTTGCCGCAGCCTGACGGGCCGAGCAGTGTAATAAATTCTCCGTCCCTTATGTAAAGGTTCATTGAATCAATTACCTTTTCACCATCGTATGATTTTGAAATTCCTTTCAACTCAATGAGCTTCGTCATTTCTTCTGATTTCAATCCTTTCGTAAGAAAAAGTCAAAAATTCTTCGATGAATGTTATTATAGCAAAAACATATAAGAAATGCAATAGTTTTTTTCAAAAATATTCGCTTTTAAACACAATTAATCGAATTTAGGTGCGATTTTTTGGGGTAAAAAAAGACAAAAGCTCTCAAATTCTCCCAAATTCTCTTAAAATCTCGTTATTCCTCGATTTTTGTATGATTTTGGAAAAAGAAAATTTGCTTCAAAAAAATAGCAAAAAAAACGAAAAAAATCCAGTATCCGCCGTCTAATTTCAAAATTAAGAAAAGGGAAAGCAAGCAAAGGCAGCAAGAGGTTATAAGCACGAGGTTTGATATCAGCGCGTGTGCTGGCGCGGGGCCCCACCGTTTGCTTATCATAGCGAAAAGAATTTTCTCGCCGTCATAGCTTGGCATAGGCAAAAGATTTGAGATTGCGGTTATGAGATTTATAAGCGCAAATTCCTTGAAAAATGGAAGCGTAATCATAAAGCATATCAGATTAAAAAGCGGCCCGAAAAGGCAAACGCAAATCTCCTCGTTATATGAAAGCGTGCGCCCCGTCTTTAATCGCAGTCCGTTTAGCGTTGGGTATGGCATAAAAATCCCGCGCCTTGCGGTGAAATATATGGCGAAAATATGCCCAATCTCGTGTATTGCGGCGGCAAGAAGCGTCAAAGCGGTCATCGAAATATCGTCAAATCCGAGCATTAAAAGAATCCAAAACAGTGCGCCGAGTCCGCTTGAAAGCAGCTTTAAGAGCTTTATCATTTATTTTCTCTCCCGAATGTCAGAATTACTATGTTACTTTATATTTACAATCTTGACAAAATATTATTGATATGCTACAATTTAATGTATAATGTTTTTCGGAGGGGACAATGGCTAAAAAAACCGACTACGGCGATCAAAGCATAAAAAGTCTTAAAGGTGCGGAACGCGTAAGAAAGCGTCCTGCCGTCATTTTCGGCTCTGATGACCTCGAGGGCTGTCAGCATTCTTTTATTGAAATTCTTGCAAACTCGGTTGACGAAGCTCGTGAGGGCTACGGCGATAAGATAATAGTAAAAAAGTATAAAGATCTCTCCATCGAGGTTGAGGATTTCGGCCGCGGTGTTCCTCTCGGATATAATGAAAAGGAAAAGAGATGGAACTGGGAGCTTGTTTTCTGCGAGCTTTACGCGGGCGGTAAGTACGATAACAACGAGGAAAATGCCGCGTATGAATTTTCACTTGGTCTGAACGGCCTCGGCGCAACCGCAACGCAGTATTCCTCCGAATATATGAGTGTTAAATCCTATAACGGAAAAACGCTTTCGGAAATGAATTTCGCCGTCGGAAACCCTAAAGGCGATTTGAAGGTCACTGAAATCGTTTCGGGCGCGGGTATGAAGAAAAACGGAACCGTCATAAAATGGCGCCCTGACCTCAAGGTGTTCAAGGAAATTGACATTCCCACGGAATTTCTTGAAAAAACTCTCCGCAGACAAGCCTTTATCAACGCGGGAATAAAATTCATTCTCGAAAACGAGGTTTCAAACGGTAAGTTTGAAAAGCAGGAGTTCTTCTATAAAAACGGAATTGCGGACTATATAGCGGAAATAACGGACGGCCAGTCCTTAACAACGCCCCAACTTCTCAAAATAGAAACCAAGGGCCGCGACAGAGAGGATTTGCCCGATTATAAGTTCAAGGCGGACGTAACGTTTTGCTTTGCCGAATCGGGCTCGCACGAGTACTACCACAACTCCTCCTACCTCGAATACGGTGGCGCACCCGATAAAGCAGTGCGTACCGCGTTTGTATACGCTATTGACAAGTATATAAAAGCGCAGAATAAATACACTAAAAACGAATCGAAAATATCTTTCTCGGATATAGAGGATAACCTTGCGGTTATAGTTAACTCCGCCTCAACGCAAACGTCT
>JAGBUD010000164.1 GCA_017630995.1 Clostridia bacterium | reverse complement strand
TTAAGGTTTCTGTCAATTTCTTCCTTGGTTGAGCCGAGTCTGCCGTGCTTTCAAGACCCGCCACCTTTTCATATTCCTCGTTATTATAAATAGCGAAGCAGGAATACTTGCACGTATCCTTGTGCGGACATTCAAAGCAATACTTTGCGCTGCCCTCGGGAGCGTTTTCTTCTTTGAAATATTTAAGGCTGCCAAGCGAGCTTACGGAAAGGCATTTCTTACCTATAAGCCAACAAATCATATCTGTGTCGTGGCAATTTTTTGCAAGAATAAGGGGAGCGGAAATATCTGTGTTTCTCCAATTTCCGCGACAGTATGAGTGCGCGTAATGATAGTACCCGATTTTCTCGGTCAGCTCAAGGCAAACGATTTCACCCGCCACGCCCGAATCAAGCACCTCTTTCATCTTCATATAGTACGGTGAGTAACGAAGTACGTGACAAACAACGACCTTTGCACCCACCTTTTGCGCCTTATCTCTTATAGCCTCGCACTCCGCAAGCGTCATTGCAATAGGCTTTTCGAGCAATATATCGTATCCAACGTCGAGCGCTTTCATCGCTTGGCGGTAATGCATATCGTCAAGGGTTGCGATAACGAGCGCGTCAGCAAGCTTACCCGCCGCAAAAAACTCGTCCTCGTCTGTATAAAATGCGTCCTCAGGCATACCGTAGGACATAGCCAATTCCTTTTTAGTTATATCGGGGTCGCAAACAGCAACAACGTCACTGCCGTAATATTTAACAAAATGAGCGTAGGTGCTGCCTCTGCCACCAAAGCCCAAAACCGCGAATTTCATATGTAATCCTTTCTACTGCAAGCGCTACGCGACTGCACGACGCGCGTAAACTGTTTTTACAGAATTATAGCACACCGCCACACCTTTTTCAAGTCATTTTCTATATTAATCGAATTTTATTTTGAAGTAAAATAGATCTAAAAATTAAGCCTTGACGGAGAGATACCGTAAAACTTTTTGAACGCCTTTCCAAAGTATAACGGGTCACTGTATCCAACCGCCTCGGCAACCTCGGCGATACTTTCATAATCTCCGCTTTCGATTATTGATTTTGCGTGAGAAATCCGCTCGCGCAAAACGTATTCCTGCGGGCTCATATTAAACCTTGCGGTAAATATTCTCCTAAAATAAGTGTCCGATATTCCGCAAAGCCTGTGAAGCTTGTCTATCTTCAATGCGGAATCGTATATATGCTCCTTGAGATAAACTACGGCAGGCTCAATCAAATCGTTTTTTCTCTTTTCGGCAACTACAGTATGCTCCATTCTCGAAACGTACGCTAGAAAATCGTAAAAAACCGAAAGGCATTTATATTTATCCGACGTCGTTCCGAATTTCCAAAGCTCCGAGAAGCTTTCAAAAACGAAGCTTTTTCCGTAAAAATCGTCAAGCGAATACACCTTAACCTTGGGATTATCGAACGAGGCATGAAAATTGATAGATGTGTAAAGCGTGTCTTCGGGACTGACGGCAGTATACTCGTAAGACGTTCCACTCGGCAAAAAGATAACCTCGCCCTCACCAACCGTTATCCTTTGACCGTTGTAAATATACTCAACCGCACCCTTAATGCCGAAAACGAAGCCATGGCGCAACCTGCTTTGGATTTTTACATACGCCTTTCTTTTTCCCTTAATCGAAGATTCAATTCGCACGTCCTCTATATAATCGAACATAGCCCCTCCCACGCGTAAAATACTCTAAAATACGCAAATTTTCTCTTTGAATTTATTATATCAAAAGCTCTCACCATTTGCAATATATTGTTCGGATTTTTCCATATTGTTCTATTATTTCTATTTACTTTTACCTATTTGACGAGTATAATTATCAGCGATAAATTATTAGGAGATAAAAATGCAGAAAAAATCTTACTATTCGTGGGTCATAGTTGCGCTCTGCTTCCTATGCGTTTGCACAAGCCTTGGCCTCTGCTCCAGCGGCAGAACTATGTACCTCACCGCGATAACCGATGCGCTCGACATAAAGAGAGGCGCGTTTTCACTCAACGACACGTTTCGCTACGTAACAACCACCACGATGAGCATATTCCTCGGTAGGCTCATAAACAAATTCGGAACAAAAAAGCTTTTGTGCTTCGGATTTGCCTGCCTCATCGGATTTGCACTTATAAACTCGGTTGCCGAAAAGCTTTGGCTCTTCTATATCGGCGGAATTATTCTCGGACTTGGACTTTCCTTTACGGGAACCGCAATGATGAGCGTTGTCGTCAACCGTTGGTGCGATAAAAACAAGGGCGCTATCACGGGCGCAATCCTTGCCGCAAACGGTCTTGGCGGAGCTATCGCCGTTCAAATCCTCACGCCTATTATATTTGAAGAAAACAATCCGTTTGGATACCGCAATTCCTACAGACTCGTTGCAATAGTGCTTACTATTATGCTCGCGCTCATAATAGTTCTCTTCAGAGAAATGCCAAAGGGCAAGGAGAAAACCGCGGTTCCAATTCACAAAAAACGCAAAGTGCGCGGCGCAGGTTGGGTTGGAATGGAATATTCCGAGGCTCGCAAAAAGCCCTACCTTTACTTAACTCTCGTTTGTATGATGTTCACGGGCATGTCGCTCCAAGGGCTTGGCGGCATAGCAACTCCGCATATGTACGACCTCGGAATAGACGAGGGCTTTGTTGCAACGGTAATGACTATTAGCAGCCTTTGCCTTGTTTGCAGTAAATTTTTCACGGGATTCCTCTACGACAAGGCCGGAATGAAAATAACGATGAACATCTGCCTTGTCAGCTCGTTTATTTCCCTTTTTGGATTGGTGTTCGTTTCAAACACTCCGCTCGGCTTGGTTATAGCCGTTGTAAGAGTCTTTTTCGGAGCAATCGCATTGCCGCTCGAAACGGTTATGCTTCCGCTTTTTGCAAGCGAGCTTTTCGGAAACAAGAGCTTTGATAAAACCGTCGGTCTTTTCACCGCCGCCTCAAGTATTGGATTTGCATTAGGCTCGCCCTTTGCAAACCTCTGCTTCGATACGTTCGGAAATTACAACTTCGCATTCGTTGTGTTCGGCACGCTTATGCTCTTCACCACGATAACGCTTCAGTTTGTTTTGATTAAAGCAAACCGCGACAAAAAAACAATCCTCGCAGCCGAAGCTGAAGCTCTCGCCGCGGCAAGCTCCGCCGTCGAAGAAGCTACGCAAGCATAAATACAGCAAAAAAACATAAAGAAAAATGACAGAGAACGAAAAATTCTCTGTCATTTTTTAATCGAATCACAAGGTCGAAAGCTCCTCAAAAAGAGCATTTGCCCAAAGCGCGCAGCCCTCTTCGTTGGGGTGTCCACCGAATTTGGCAAGGTGAAGCGCGTCTTCTTTTCCGAGGATAGAGCCGTTATCAAAAATCGCGTCAACCCTCGCGGCTAAAACCGACTTAACGTATCCGTTTATTCTCTGCCATTTTGCTATATTTTCGCCATTATAATCAAATGGGGGCACGGTTTGCAAAATTACCCTTTTACCCGCAGACTTCAGCGAGTCAACGATATGGGTAAGGTCGGACTTTATCACGTCCTCCGCTTGATTTTGCAAAATATCGTTTACACCGTAGCAAACGAAGACGATATCATTCTGCATTGCCTTATAAATCCACGCTCCGTCGGAGGCGGCGTCGTTTGCTCTGCCGTATCCGATTCCGAGATTCCAATAGGAATACTCCGCTCCGATTTTTTCCGAAAGCAACGCGTTCCAATGCGCGTAAGAATTTGGCGCAACGCCAATTCCCTGCGTTATCGAATCACCGAAATATCCAATCCTCGCTTTAACCTTTCTATCGCAGCCTATCATTCCCGCAAAGGGCATTTCTTTTGAGTATTTCCACTCTCTGCCGCATTTGACGAAAACGGGAATTTGAGATTCCTCATGATAGGGTATCATCTTTCCCGAAAAAGTAATTTCGAGGCAAAGGTAATCACCGCTATCGAACTCCATTTTCACGGGATCGGAATAGAAAAATTCCTTCGGCAATACCTCTTTTTCCGTCTTTCCCCAAAATTGCAAGTCCCGAAAATCAGAAACCTTGATATCGAATTCGCCAATCTCGTCTGCATCTGCCAAGGTCAGCTCGGTTATCGGCTTTGAGCTGGGAATTTCTTTGCACTTGCCTATTCTGGCACCGTGTATTTTCCAACCCTCGCAAACGAGGTTTTTATAGCTCACGGAGCCGTTTGCATACGTGCTGTCCATAACGTTTGAGAACATTATAGAATAATTATATTCTCCCGAAAAGGCAATCTTATAAAACACGCGGCCCACTCTTACCTCTTCGGCGTCCATATTAAAATATAATTGATTTCCGCTCGCCGCATACGTATTCGATACGTAGGTTTCAAAATAGTTTTTCATTGAGTTTTCCTTTTCGCGTTCGTTTGCGCTCGGTTTATTTTTTCTTTCTTGCGAACATATGATATTTTACTCTGCCGAGTTTGGTTTCGCTATCCAAAACGTTAACGTCACAGTAAAGATAGGGAGCGTTTTCCTCGTTAACTCTTCCCTCTCGCTCAGGCATCTTGAATTTCTCGGTGCTGTATGAGGGGTCAAGAATACAAAACTCATTGCCGTCGGTTGAAATGAGAAGCATATAGTGTCCACCCTTGGTAAAGAGTCCTATCTCCTTGCCCTCGGGAACGCCAACGTGCACAACGATAACTCCGCCCGTCTGAAGATGCTTGATAGCCTCGTCAAGATCGCTTGTTTTCGTGTATTCTACGTTGAATTTCTCCGCAATAACGGGACCGAGTATATTCATATCCGTTCCTCTTGAATGGTTTGCCACACACTCACAAGAAATGCGAACGCACTCCTCGATATCAAGAGTCGTGTCGGTGATGAGGTCTATTGCCATACAAACAGAGCAAAGTCCGCAACCCGAGCTTCTTACGGTGGAATTCATGCCATTGGGGGCATATTCCTCCTGCTTTACTCTTGTGGGATAGGGTATATGTGCATATTCAAGCTGATTTATGTATTTCATGGAGTGTTTTCCTTTTCTTTTATTTAAGTTGATTTTTCCGCGTCAACCGCTATTTAAGCCTCGTAATAAAGCTCTGCGGCAAGGTCGTCAGACGCTTGCTTGGGAATATAAAATTCGATTTTAAATCCACCGTCAACGGCGGTGCCGTAAACGTCCATTTCGAATTCGAAGCCCTCAAAAATGTATATGTCACCGTCTACCGTGTACGTGCCCAT
>JAGBUD010000163.1 GCA_017630995.1 Clostridia bacterium | reverse complement strand
CGAGGGTATCCTTGCGGGCGAGCGCGCGCAAACTCTGCTCGGTGTAACGGGCTCGGGAAAAACCTTTACTATGGCAAACGTTATAGCAAACCTTAACCGCCCCGCCTTGATTTTGGCAAACAATAAAACTCTTGCCGCACAACTGTGTACGGAGTTTAGATCCTTTTTCCCCGAAAACGCGGTTGAGTATTTCGTTTCCTATTACGACTACTATCAGCCCGAAGCCTATATTCCGGGAAAGGATATGTATATAGAGAAGGACGCTATGATAAACGAGGAGATAGATATGCTCCGCCATAGTGCAACCTCCTCTCTTTTTGAACGGCGCGACGTTATTATAGTTGCGTCGGTTTCTTGCATATATACCCTAGGTGACCCGCTCGAATATCAAAATCTCCTCGTCTCCGTCCGTCCCGGGCAGGATATGAGCAGAGATGAATTTATAAGGCGCCTCGTTTCGATAAGCTATGAGCGAAACGATATGAATTTCGTGCGTAATAAGTTCCGCGTAAGAGGTGACGTAGTTGAGGTCTTTCCCGCTTCAAGCACCGAGTTTGCCATAAGAGTTGAATTTTTCGGTGACGAGATAGACCGAGTTTCTAAAATCCAAACCCTCACGGGCGCGGTAGTCGAGCACCTTTCGTATGCGGCTATTTTTCCCGCAACGCACTATGCAGTGTCCGACGATAAAAGAGAAGCGGCGCTGCTTGAAATAGAGCAAGAAATGCTCGAGCGCGTCGAATACTTCAAAAAGGAGCATAAGCTCATAGAAGCGCAGAGAATAGAGGAAAGAACGAAATATGACCTCGAAATGCTGCGCGAGGTAGGCTTTTGCTCGGGTGTTGAAAACTATTCCCGTGTCCTCGCGGGCAGACCCGCGGGCTCAACTCCTTTCACACTGCTTGACTATTTTCCGAGCGACTTCATAATTTTCGTGGACGAATCACACGTAACGCTGCCGCAGGTAAGGGGTATGAGCGGCGGTGACTATGCAAGAAAGAAAAACCTCGTTGACTTCGGATTCCGTCTTCCCTCGGCATTCGATAACCGTCCCCTTTTCTTTGAGGAATTCGAGGAAAAGCTTGGACAAATGGTTTTCGTCAGCGCAACCCCCGGTGATTATGAGAAAAAGGAAAGCTCAAGCATAGTTGAGCAGCTCATTCGTCCCACGGGACTCATTGACCCCGAAATTTTCGTTCGCCCAATCGAGGGGCAGATAGACGACCTTATCGGTGAAATCCGCGAAACGACCAAAAGAGATGAAAAGGTCCTCGTCACAACGATGACCAAGAAAATGGCGGAGGATTTGACCGATTACCTTTCAACACACGGAATTAAAGTAAAATATATACACCATCAGGTTGACACAATGGAGCGAATGGAAATAATCCGCGACCTTCGCCTCGGAGAATTCGACGTGCTTGTCGGAATCAACCTTTTGAGAGAGGGACTCGATATACCCGAGGTCTCCCTCGTTGCAATACTTGACGCGGATAAAGAGGGATTTTTGAGAAGCGAAACCTCCCTAATTCAGACGATAGGCAGAGCCGCAAGAAATATAAACGGACACGTAATAATGTACGCGGATAATATCACAGGCTCTATGCGCCGCGCGATAGATGAAACAAATCGCCGCCGCGCCATTCAGATAAAATATAACGAAGAAAACGGCATAACCCCCGAGAGCGTTCGCAAGAAGGTTGCCGAGGTTATTGAAATAGGCAAGAAGGCAAAGCCCGAGAAGAAGAAAAAGCTCTCCGTCTCCGAAAGAAGCAAGAGAATAGAAGAGCTGACCCGTGAGATGAAAGAGGCGGCGAAGGCGCTCGAATTCGAAAAGGCAGCATTCTTGCGCGATGAAATAAAAGAACTAAAAAATCAAAAATAGGAAAAACAAATGTCGAAAAGCATAATAATAAAAGGTGCGAGAGTAAACAACTTAAAAAATATAAACCTTGAAATTCCAAGGGATAATCTCGTCGTTTTGACGGGACTTTCGGGAAGCGGTAAGTCCTCGCTCGCCTTTGACACGCTTTATGCGGAGGGACATAGAAGATTCGTTGAGAGCCTTTCTTCTTATGCGCGAATGTTCCTTGGTCAAATGGATAAGCCGGACGTCGATCTTATCGAGGGTCTTTCTCCATCTATTTCGATTGACCAAAAAACGACGTCGAAGAATCCGCGCTCCACTGTTGGAACGGTAACCGAAATATACGACTATTTGCGTCTTCTCTATGCAAGAATCGGTATTCCGCACTGCCCGATTTGCGGCAAGGAAATCCGTCAGCAAACAGAGGACCAGATAGTTGATAAAATACTTGAGCTTGAAGAGGGAACTCGCTTTATGGTTCTCGCTCCCGTCGTAAAGGCGCAAAAGGGAATGCACGAAAAGGTGTTTGCCGACGCAAGAAAATCGGGATTTGCAAGAGTGCAGGTTGACGGAAATATGTACGACCTCTCCGAAGAAATAAAGCTCGATAAAAACTTAAAGCATACAATAGAGATAGTGGTTGACAGACTTGTTATAAAGCCCGATATCACCTCTCGTCTTTCGGATTCCGTAAGCAGTGCCCTCAAGGTTGCGGACGGAAAGGTAATCATAATGACCGCCCCGCGTGATGGGGAGCCGCAGATCTACGAATTCTCTCAAAAATACGCGTGTGACGAGCACGGCTTCAGCTTCCCCGAGCTCGAGCCCAGAATGTTCTCGTTCAATAATCCGATTGGCGCTTGCCCCGAATGCTCGGGCATAGGAAATATGCAGCGAATATCGGTAAATAAAATTATTCCCGATATGAATAAAAGCTTGCGTGACGGAGCAATAGCGGTAAACGGATTTAAAAGCTTGACCGAGGATTCTTGGACGGGCCCGCTCGTTATAGCCGTCGGCAAGGATAACGGATTTTCTCTTGATAAGCCGATAAAGGATTTCACAGAGGAGGAAATGAACGCCCTCCTTTACGGTACGGG
>JAGBUD010000162.1 GCA_017630995.1 Clostridia bacterium | reverse complement strand
GATCGGAGCCTCTGATTGACTTTTGGAGGCAGGATAAAAGGTCGTAATGGGAATCACCGTCTCTGTCATAATGTCCCGCAACCGTTGGGAGAAGCTGAGATACAGTGTCTACCGTAATTTCCTTATCTGAAATATAAAATGCGTTTTCAAGAATTCCAATACTCATTCTGACGTCACCGCCCGCGGCAGAAGCTATGGCGCGCAAAACCTTTTCGTCAGCGGTTTTGTTATCGCCAAAATCAGAATTAAGTATTGATATAGCTCGCATAAGCGAGGGAATGCAGTCCTCGGGCGTAACCGATTTGAATTCAAAAACGGAGGAACGCGAGAGAAGAGCATTGTAAACGTAATAATATGGGTTTTCAGTCGTTGAAGCTATTAATGTGAGCTTGCCGTTTTCGATAATTTCGAGCAGTGATTGCTGCTGCTTTTTGTTAAAATACTGTATTTCGTCAAGGTAGAGAAGTGTGCCGTTTTGCGAAAGCATACCGTCCGTGGAAGAAATAACCTCTTTAACGTCGGAAAGGGATGCCGTTGTTGCATTCAACTTGTGAAGCTGCATACCTGAAGCCTTTGCAATTATATTCGCAACCGTAGTTTTTCCCGTGCCGGGAGGGCCGAAGAAAATCATATTCGGAATGCGTCCGTTATCGCAAAGCTTTTTGAGTATTCCGTTTTCGGAAACAAGATGCTTTTGACCGACCACCTCGGAAAAGGTTTGCGGGCGCATTCGGTCAGCAAGTGGTTTTGTATTCATATAAGCTCCTTAAAATCAGGATATTGTTGAAATGTCCGAATTAATAAATTTTGCTATTTCTTTGTGCAGTAATACGTTTTCGGGATTTGTCAAATTGGGGTCTTCCTCGATTATCTTTCTGGCCGCGGCAAATGCACTCGTCATAAGCTCCGCGTCCTTTGTAACCGATGCCATTTTGAATTCAAATCCGCCGCTTTGACGCATAGCTCCGCTCGTGTCAGCGGAAGAGAAGAAGTCACCCGGACCGCGCTCCATAAGGTCCTTTTCTGCAATCTCAAAGCCGTCATAGGTCGTTTTCATAACGTTGAGTCTTGCTTTGGATTTTTCGCCTTTAGTGCCCTCAACGAGCACACAGTAGGACTTTCTCTTTCCTCTGCCGACTCTGCCTCGAAGCTGATGAAGCTGCGCAAGTCCAAACCTCTCCGCGTTTTCGATTATCATAAGCGAAGCATTCGGAACGTTAACGCCTACCTCAATTACTGTTGTCGAAACAAGAACGTCGATTTTTCCTGACGAAAACGCATTCATTATCTCGTCCTTTTCTTTCGGTTTCATTTTTCCGTGAAGACAAGCTATATTGAGATTAGTTAAACTCTGCCTCATAATTTCCGTGAAATCTACGGCATTTTTTAAGTTTAGATTTTTGCAAGAATAAGAATTGTCGGATACGATCTCGTCTATGGTATATCCGTCGGCGTCCTCCTCCTTTGCCTCTATCGCCGGGCAAACAACGTAGCATTGACCGCCCGATAAAACCTGCTTTTCGATGAAGTCAAAAAGTCTAGCGCGGTAGCTTTCGTCAACGACAAAGGTGTCTACTCGCATACGTCCTTTTGGCATTTCGGTTATTCGCGAAACGTCAAGATCTCCGTATAGCGTCAGTGCAAGGGAGCGGGGAATTGGCGTTGCGCTCATAACGAGCATATGCGCTGATTGGTTTCTTCCTTTGAGTGTTGCTCGCTGATTAACGCCAAATCTGTGCTGCTCGTCTGTAATTATGAGTCCTAAATTCTTAAAGGTTATTTTCTCCGATAAAAGTGCGTGGGTGCCTATCGCAACGGAAACCGTGCCGTTTTGAAGTGCGGTATAAATTGCGTTTTTGTCCTTTTTTGACGTTGAACCCGTGAGATATGCGGTTGTAATTCCAAGCTTTGAAAATAGCTCGGAGATTTCCGCGTAGTGCTGACTTGCAAGTATTTCGGTCGGTGCCATAAGCACGGCCTGATATCCCGACCTAACCGCAAGATATATGGCAATAATTGCACAAACGGTTTTTCCGCAGCCAACGTCACCGACGATTATACGTGCCATTGGCGGAGCGCCATTGTTGCTTTGGCGCAAAACTGTGTCACGGTAAATTTCGTTAACTGCATTTTTTTGAGAGGCGGTAAGCTCGTAGGGAAGCAAATTCAATAGCGGAGCGAGGTCGCACGGCGAAAAGCTCACGCCGATGCTTTCGCGCTTTTGGTGCGCAAGCTTTGAAACTCCAAGCCCGAAATAGAGCATTTCGTTAAAGGCAAGCCTGCGTATCGCTTTCGAGAGTGCTGTTGTATCTTGTGGGGAATGAATATTCTTTATAGCATACGAAAGGGTGCAAAGAGAATTTTCAATTCTTATTTTCTCGGGAAGCGGATCGTCTAAAAAAGGGAGGGCGTCGTTTATCGCGGACTCCACGAGCTTGTCTATAAATTTTGAGCTTATTCCCTCCGTCATCGGATAGATGGGAACGAAATCGGGAAGCGGAACGGAATCTATATAAGGCTCGTATTTTGGATTTGAAATTTGAAAGGTGTTTTTTGAACGGGATATTTTTCCGTAAAATCGGAAAGTTGAACCTGTGTGAAATATATCCTTTACAAAAGGCGCGTTGAAAAACACAACCTCGATAACCGCCGATTCGTCAAATGCCTTGAACTTTGAAATGGTCAACCCTTTTTTTATTAAGTGATTTCTAACCTCCGACCCCACGGTGAGAATTAAGGACACGGGGGTGTCTATATCAGCAGTGGCAAGAG
>JAGBUD010000161.1 GCA_017630995.1 Clostridia bacterium | reverse complement strand
CTCGCTCCCCGGTGCAATCATTTTAAGAGTAAAGAACGTGTTTGCCGCAACAAATTTCCTGCACTTTTCGGGGTCTATGTAATCAACTCTGCCCTTTGAATTGTGGTGATAGGAAATTCTCGAATTTCTGTTATGATGAGTCCAAACCGTAGGGAGATTTACTGTTGAATCGTTAAGGGGACAGTCATCACCGTAGGTGGAGTAAGAAATTTTCGTGAATTTCATACTGTCGGGGAAAGCTTCTTCAAAGGTGCGAAGCGCCGCTATAGCCACGTAATTTCCGCAGAACGGAGCGGAATACGGAGCAACGAACGTCATAACCTCCTCGTCGTCCCACGTTATCGGCATTCCGTCTATATTAAGCGCACCGATACATTTTTCGCCAAGATAGCCGCCGAAATAATCAGCTGCAGCAGACGTTCCGTAAAGCTCCATACTGAAAACGAGTCTTAACGTATATTTAAGCTTAACCTTGCCCTCATCTTGAAGCTTGCGAATCAACCTTGCCATTTCTATCGCGGTTATAACTCCGCAAGAATTATCGGTTGCTATAGGCTCAAAAAGGTGAGCTATGAGCCAAAGCTCGCGCTCGCTTTCTCCCCGCACCGTTGCGGTAACGAGGCTCACGGTTCCGTCCGTGTGGCGATGGGCGTCCGATTCAATATGCGCCCAAACCTGACCCTTTGAAACGGCGGCGCGAAGCGCGCGGGCGTCACGCGGGGTTATGGAAAATCCTATAAAATCTCTGTCGTCAGACTGAACGTGCCAATGTCCGCTATCCTCGGTTGCGTTGTTTATCCAAGTGATTTCGTCGGGAGTTTCGAGTGCGCCAACCACTCTTTCCGAAACGAATCCTATCGCTCCGAGGTCGAGGATTGCACCGAGAGCCTCGCGGGGCTGCTCATTATTTTCAAGCAAGACGAGCGCACCGCGCGCGTCCTCTCCCATAAACACCTCGGATTCGGCAATTATTCTTGCATTAATGCCACCCTCGGGAGTCGAAACCGAGCCCCAAACCACAGAATATGGGTGCTGACTGTAATCCGCTATAACCTTGCGCTCAAGACCTGCGACGTTTGAAAGCACGGTGAGCTTTGCGCTAGACACATCCCAGCTTATAGGCATACGCTTATCTTGATATGCGGTTTTTCCGTCTGCGGGGAAATCCACCCTTTCAACGTCCGAAAACCCCTCGTTTTTGAGAAGCTGCTCGGTATATCTTGCCGAGTTTTTTCTCGCTTCAAAGGTTTGCGGATATTCAATATCTGTAAGAGCGGATATTTCTTTCATAACGAAATCCATATCGAGTCTCTTTGCAAGTTCTCTCATTTCTTTAGCGAAATTTGGGGTTATTTTCATAGCTTTTCTCCTTAAAGCAAAAATGCTTCTACCGTATTTTACAACACGGCAGAAGCAAAGTCAATAGAACGGTTAAATATTTAATTTATTATTTTTTACGTCTGTATCTTGCACAGAACGTGCAAGTGGGAAGATCGCAAAGTGTTACGTCGGGATCCTCGCGGAAAAGCTCTGTTCCTATCTCGTAAACGGCGGGCAAATCCATAGTGTAAACCGAGCCGACACCGAGCTCGGTGTGCTTTATTTCAAGTCCGCGCGCTATAGCTCTCGTATAGAACTTACAAACCGGGGTCTTCTTTCCGTAAAAATCGCGGCAGCCGGGCAAGTGATTTCTCATAACCTCGGTAACGTGCTTTCCGTCCTCTCTTACAATCTTAATGACCGCGTTTTCGAGGAAATTCGAATTTGCTCTGTCCTCAAGATAGTGAATAAAGGTATTGGGGCTGACTCCGCAGCCGAAGAATACAACCTTGCCCGAAAGTCCGAGCGCTCTTTCCATCGGGTTATTATCTCCGCAAGGAGAATCGAGGAGCCCGTGAGCAGAAACGCAGTATTCCGCGTTCTTTCCTATCGCGCACCAAGAGTGTGTTGCGTGCGCGCTTCTCTTTGCTCCGTAGTTAGAAAGCATCACCTTGGGGATAGTTCCCGTTGAGATTCCGCCTATATTCTTGGGGTCAAAGGGACGGAAGTTTCTCTGTCTTTGGTGCGCGCCCTCAAAATACATATAAGGACGGGTGAATGCGGGAGCCATAAGCGTTCCCTCCTCGCCTATAACCTCAAGGAATGCGTCTATTATGGTGTTTGCACCGCCCGCAATATGTCCGCAAGAGGAAAGAGAGGAATGGAGCATAACGACGTCGCCCTTTTTAAGTCCGATATTCAAAAGCGCGTTTACTATATCGCTCTTTTTAAGCTCGTTTTCGTTTTCGATACCGATATATCCACCCTCGGCAAGATAATAGATACAGTTGACGTATTTTTTGTACGACGCGTCATTATTCGGCTCGTCAGTTTCCCAAAGCGCGTGTCTTATCGCGTCGTAAAGATTGGTTGCTGCTCCGAGATTTGAAATGATGTTTGCAAGCGCGCTGTAAAGCAGAAGTCCGGGAAGAACCTTTCTATCCTTTTTGGGAATTTTGATAAGGTCGTACGGCATACCGACGGTAAGGCGCTTTGCAACAATTCCCTGCGCGTATTTTTGCCACGGGGTGAGGGGCGCGCCCGCGTCTGCCGATACGTTGGGGCAAGAAAGCGAGCTTGCGAGAGCCTCCGCCTCCTCACAGCTCATATACTTGGAGAAATCGCGCAAATGCTGCTTTTCGATATCGAAGAAATACTCCATTCTCGATTTGGATTCGCTTTCCTCATAGTCTGCGGCGGCTATTTTTGCAAGCCTTTCGTTTGCAATCGCCACGGCTTCACTCGAGAAGAGCTTAACGTCATCGGCGGTGGGAGCTACGGATTTCATAATGAAGAATCCGATTCCCGCAAGGAGCGAGTTATATCTTTCTCTGTGAATATAGTTGATATCTCTTATCGAGTTATGATGATAGCGATATCTTGGCTCGCAATCGTGTAGCGCCCAGACGGTAGGAAGACAAACGGTGGAATCGTTAAGCGAGCAATCGTCGCCAAATGACGCATGGCCGACCTTGTTTACCTTCAAAATGCCGTTGAATGCTTCTTCGAAGATGCGGAACGTTTCTGCTATAAGATAGTTTCCGCAATAGGGATTTGAATGCGGAGAAAAGTAAAGATTGAGCGTTTTATCGTTTATCGAAACGGGGAGCGCGTCCAAATTGATTCCGCCTATGGCACGAGCGCCGAGATAACCGCCGAAATAATCAGCAGCGGCGGCAAATCCGTAAAGCTCCATCGTAAAAACAAAGCGCACGGTGTATTTCGGCTTTGCGAGTCTGCCATCTGCAATCATCTTGCGGATAGCGTTTCCTATGGCAATCGCGCCTATCGCGCCCGTTGAATTATCGGTTGCAAGAGGCTCGTAAAGATGCGCCATAACCCAAAGCTCTCTTTCGCTTTCACCCGAAATTTTTGCGGTTACAACGCTGACCCTGCCGTTTTCATGGCGGTGCGCGTCTGACTCAACGTTGACCCAAACCTGACCTTTATTTGCGGCGGCTCTTATCGCTCTGCCGTTTCTGGCGCTTATGGAAAATCCTATGAAATCTCTATCCTCGGACTGAACGTGCCAATGCATACTGTCATCAACCGCACTGTTCACCCAAGTTACAGTATCGGGGGATTCGCACGCACCGCTTACCGCGTCGGTAACAAATCCGATAGCTCCGAGGTCGAGAAGCGGAGATATAACCTCCGAGCAGCAACGCTCGTTGGTTTCAAGAAGAACGAGCGCACCGCGCGCGTCCTCGCCCATATAGACGTCTGCCTCGTTGATAATTCTGGTTTTTATTCCCTCCTTGGGAGTTGAAACCGAGCCCCATATAATCGAAAAGGGTTGGGCAGCATAATCCGCGATAACTTGATTTTCAAGCTCACCTATCTTCGTCAGCACAGTTAGCTTTGCGTGGGAGACCTCCCAGCTAATCGGCAACCTCTTATCTTGATAGGTGGATTTGCCGTCAGCCTTGAAATCTATTACCTCAACGCCCTCAAAGCCCTCGCGCATAAGCAGTGCCTCAACGTATTTTGTTGAGTTTGCTCTTGCCTCAAAGGTTTGGGGATATTCTATATCGGTGAGAGCCTTGACCTCACGCATAACGAAATCCATATCAATTTCGTTTTTCAAGCTCTGCATTTCTAAAATATATTTACTGTTTAACATAGTTCACCTCGAAAATCAGCCGAGTCATCTGACTCGGCTGACACTTAAAATGCGTTGACTTATTTGCTTTCTATAGAAATATTGTTGCTGATATTCGTTGTTACCTGAATATTGGCTGCATCCTTCTGCGCGTCAAGCTTCTTGTTTCTTACGTAAAGTGCAAGGTCGGTGCCAACCATAAGGCAGTTGAGCACGTAGAATGCAAGAGCGAGCCACTTGAGCCAAGAGAAAGAATCTACCTCTCCGTTAAGGAAAGCAACGTAGTTAAAGATTTTAGAACCGATACCTACTATGTAACCTGCAAAGATAAGAATGAGGAAGAGTGCGCTCTTTCCCTTTGCGGTTCTTGCCTTGTAAGACTTCATAACGTTGAAGGGCCACGAAGCACCAAAGCTGGCAATCATCAAAATTTCAAGTATAACCGAAATATTTTCCATGGTTTTCTCCTTAAAGTGTTTTTTTGTTACTCATAAATGATACCACAAATATTTTAAAATGTAAACTATTAAATAGGGTATACCCCTATTATTTGAAAGTTATAGTTATTTTGCGGAAAGCGAGCTGTAAATCTGCGCCACCTGCTCTGCGGTAAGTGCGTAAGAATAGATATTTGCCGCCGCAATTTCGCAGCTTGCAAAATGCTCGGGCGCGTCCTTTGCAGAGTCTGCGCCTATTGCGAGATACTTCGAATATTCATAAGGGATTATCTGAAGCTTACCAATCTTTACGGCTGTTGAAGCCTTAATTCCGTTTATATAAATCGCCATTTCAACACCCGTGTAGGTTGCTACGATATGGACCCATTCGCCCTCCGGAAGCTGGACCTGCGGGCGCTCTTGCGCCGTTTCGCCTATACCGACTGCAAACTGAAGCTTTCCGTCAGTGCGGTAGAGAAGTCCGAATCCGCCGCTCTCTTGGTTTGAGATGAGATTGGAATAGGTACCCGTGGGCTTCTTTGGAACGAAAACGTAAAGCTCTATCGTATAAGCGCCTCTCATAAGAGGATACCAATAATCCATATTCTCGAACGTATACGCATCGTCACCGTCAAAGGTTGCCGTGCTCTTTCCGATAGCGTTGTTTTCCTTTACGGTAGGAGCGCCGTATTTACCGAGTGCCTCGCCCGTAACGGCATTGGTTGCCGAGCCGTCGGAATTAAACACGGTGTTAAGTATATCGGGAGTGGGAGCTTCATTTTCCGCAGTTGCCGCCACGCTCTTAAATTCAAGAGTCAAGGGAGCGCCCGCTCTGCCCCAGGAGCTTACGGGAAATACCTTTACGGTATAGTCGGTGGATGGCTCTATATTGGGAATTACGGTGTAAACGCGCTCGGGCATTAAGTCGCCGTAGTAGTTACAGGAAAGTGTGTAGACCGTTTTCTTGAGAACTCCGCCACAGTAAAGCTCTACGCGGTAGTTCTGAACCTGCGATGCGGAATACGCTTGGGGATTTGATATCATTACCTGACCGAGAAGATTCTCTTCAAGCTTGATTTCATCAGTGTCTTTCCATATGGGGCGAAGCTCTGTTGCAGCTCTGTCGCTCGTATATTCAAACTCATCGGGATTGCCTACGTTAAATATCATCGGCTCACCGATGCGCTCGTTTGTTCTTATATCGCAAACGCTGACACGCACGGTGTCGTTAGCGTCAACCTCGACCATATAGTAGGTAAATGCGTTACGTATGTTTTCCTCGCTTCCCGCATCCTCCCAAGCGCCCGTTCCGTTAATCGCAGAAACACCGCTCTGATCTTTAGATGGGTGCCCCGCAATAACGAGTCCAAGATATGCAAGTGAGCCTGTATTAAGGGCGGTGAATTCACCCTGCCATATAGCTCTCGGGTCGGTAGGAGTTCTGTGCGTATGTCCCGAAAAATCAACTACCTGGGGATAGTAGGAAAGTATCTTTTTGAGGTCGGCATCAGAGCCCGTGCGGCCAGAACCGTACATAGTATCTAGCGGGGGCTCGTGCTGGAATACGAAGATAGGCTTCTTGCCCGTGGGGTCGTCGTATGCCGCCTTTGTCAGCTCATTATCGAGCCATTCGATTTTATCGTCGCTGAAGAAGTTACTATCGTCCTTATCGTATCTATCCATTGAGAGAAAGATAAAGTGATAACCGCCGATAACGAGGTGTGTATCAACGGAGTCGTAACCGCCGTACTGCATATATCTGTCGTAGGTGTTTTTTACGGAGGTATCGCTATATCTTATATCGTCATTCGTTCCGTCATCGTATTTTGTTGCGTAAAATTCGTGATTGCCTATAACAGTTTGAAAGGTTGTTCCCTCCTTTACGTAGCTGTTAGCTATCGCAAAGAAATCCTCAAACTCGTTATCGGTTCCTCCTTGGGTGAGATCGCCTACTACGAAAATTCCGTCAAGGCCGCTATAATCCTCCTGTGCCTCGCTATACGCATAAGCGGACTGCATAAAGGTCTCAAACAGCTTGCGGCTTTCATAATCCTCATTCTCGTTGTCTCGGATATGTATGTCGCTTGTAACCGCGAATCGTATCTCGGGCTTGTAGCTATCCGAATCGGAGCATGAAGCAAAACACGCAAGAGCCGTCAAGATAAGAAAACAAAGGGCTATTTTCACTAAAACTTTTCCGTTTTTCATATTTTTCTCCCCAAGTCAAAGTTTATTATGCATACATAATAACACATTATCCCACTCATGTAAATATTGAATTCAAAAAAATTCACACTTTACCAAAAAATATTTCTCTTTCACTTGAATGTTATAGCAAAAGGTGTTATAATAACTTCAAAGGATATGCAAAAAAAATCAATCAACGGAGTTTTCTATGGAGCTTTTACAGCTGAAATATTTTTGCGACGCCGCAGAAAGCCAAAACTTTTCAAAAACCGCGCGCAAATTTTTGGTTCCCCCGTCTAACATTTCACAAAGCATAAAGAGGCTCGAAAACGAGCTTGGCAGGCAGCTTTTCACCCGTCAGTCAAACCTCGTCGTTCTTAACGATTACGGTAAGGCGTTTTACGAAAAGATAATGAAAGCGCTTGAGCTTATGGACGAGGGCGTTGCCCTTTTGAGCGATGACGGAAACACGGGAGCCATAAACATCTGCATAAACACAAACCGCCGAATCATTATGAACGAGATAGAAAAATTCAAAAAGCTCTATCCCGGTGTTTCCATCCGTGCTTCGTATTTCGGCGACCCCACGACCGAGGAATTTCACTTCGTTATCGACGGAGCGGATTTCGAGCAAGCGGGATTCCGCAAGATTCTTCTGATTTCGGAGCAGATTGCGCTTGCGGTTAATGAAAACAATCCGATTGCGAGCAAGCAGAAAATAGACATCTCCGACCTGCGCGACGCACCGTTTATAACGATGAACAAAAAGACCAGTCTTTATAAGACTACGTTCAAAATCTGCGAGGATTTCGGATTTGAGCCTAATATAGCAATCCAAAGCGATGACCCCGTTTTCGTCAGAAAGTGCGTTCAGCTAGGACTTGGAATTGCCTTTGTTCCCACGGTTTCGTGGCGCAATCAGTTCCCCGAGGGAATAGTGCTCAAGCCCCTCAAATACAGACGTGAGATTTACGCATACGTCAACGAGAAAAACTATCTGCCCCTTTGTGCAAAGAATTTCCTTGATATGCTTATTACCGACACAGAAAAATCATAATAACAAAACTGCGAGAATACCGCTTTTGCGTTGTATTCTCGCAGTTTTTTACTGTTTTGAAGAGTTGACTTTGGGACTTTTTCCCGCTCTTTTTATTATTTTTCCGTCAGCGCAAAAATCGCGTCTGCGGTTATGCTTATCTGCTCGTCGCGCGTTATTTTTGCCGCGCCGTCACCGTCTTGCTCACCGTACATGCCAAAATATGCATGCGAGCCGCCCTCGATAACAAGTTCCTCAAAGCTTTCGGGGAGATTGGATTTGCATTCTTCGTATTTTGTTCGGTTCATAACTCCATCCTCGCTTCCGAAAATCGAAAGCACGTCAACCTCGAGCGCCGAAATATCGGTGGTCGAATAAGCTCCAAGAAGCACGAGTCCGTCAAAACCTGTGGCATTATCAGAAAGATACGACGCCGCCATAGAACCGCCAAGAGAATGACCGCCGATATACCAATTATCTATATTCGGATACTCTTCCATGATTCCATCTGCCGCATTAACGTCAAGCACCGCAAGGTTAAATGGCATTTTAACGAGAACACTCATCATTCCTCTGTCGGCAAGAGCTTGCATTAAAGGGATATACG
>JAGBUD010000160.1 GCA_017630995.1 Clostridia bacterium | reverse complement strand
GGTAGGCTGAATGAGCTTATCCTCTACGTATGCGTCAAAGAATTCAACGAGAACGGTACCCCGTGTCGCACTTTCGGGCACTTCAACGTGCTTTTCCTTTGCAACCGCGCGAGCTTCCTCGTCACTCTTCCAATCGTTGTAATCAACACCGGCATACTTTTTAACGGCCTCAACCATAGTGAGTCTTTCCCAATTACCCATATCAATTTCGTTGCCCTGATACGTGATTTTGGTGTCACCGCAGATTTCGATTGCGAGCTTCTTATAAAGCTCCTCAACGAGATCCATCATTCCATAGTAGTCGGTATATGCCTGATAAAGCTCGATAGATGTGAATTCGGGGTTATGCTTGGGGTCCATTCCCTCATTTCTGAAGATTCTTCCGACCTCGTATACCTTGTTCATACCGCCAACGATAAGTCTTTTAAGGTAAAGCTCGGTTTCGATACGGAGGTACATATCCATATCGAGAGTGTTATGATGGGTTACAAAGGGACGAGCAGAAGCTCCGATTTCGAGGGGAACGAGAATAGGCGTGTCAACCTCAAGGAATCCCTTGGAATCAAGATATTCTCTTATAACCTTAAGTATCTTGGAGCGCTTTATGAACGTTTCCTTTACTTCTGGATTTGCTATAAGGTCAACGTATCTCTGTCTGTATCTCTGTTCAAGATTTGTAAGTCCGTGGAACTTTTCGGGAAGAGGAAGGAGCGATTTTGCAAGGAGAGTTGCACTCTTTGCGTGAACGGATATTTCGCCCGTACGGGTACGGAAAAGAATACCCTCAACTCCGATTATATCACCTATATCCCATTTCTTGAAGCTCTGATAATCCTCATCGCCGAGGTCATCTCTTGCAACGTAGAGCTGGATTTTTCCCTCTCCGTCAAGAATATGAGCAAATGAAGCCTTGCCCATTATTCTTCTTGCAACCATTCTTCCCGCGATTCTTACGGTTATGGTTTCACCCTCTGCGAGAGTGGTTTCCTTTTCGGAAAATTCGCGGATAGCTTCAACGCTGGAATAGGTTACGTCATACTTTGTTATTTCAAAAGGATTTTTGCCTGCTTCTACAAGGCTTGCAAGCTTTTCCCTGCGAACAACGAGCTCGCTTGTTGAATTCTGCTGAACGTTATTTTCGTTTGCCATTTTAAAGTCCTTTCAAAACTGTATTTTATTGTTCCTTTGCTCTTGAAACCTTCTTAACGAGAAGGTGCTGCTCTCTTACGCCCGTAACAACAACCTCGTCGCCCGATCTTGAGCCGAGAAGCGCCGCACCGATGGGAGAGGAATCGGAAATCTTGCCGTTTTGAGGGTCGGTTTCATAAGAACCAACGATATGATAAGTGAAATCCTTATTGCGCTCTTTATTAAATACCTCAACGATAGAACCGACACTGACAACCGACTCGTCAATCTGAGATTCGTCAATAACCTTTGCGTTTGCTATCATTTCACGAAGCTCGGCAATGCGGGCGTGAATTTTTCCTTGCTCCGACTTTGCTTCGTCGTACTCACTGTTTTCAGAAAGGTCGCCGAATGCACGAGCGGTGGATATATCCTTTTTATTTTCCTCAACCTTTACGTTAACGAGGTAATCAAGCTCATCTTGAAGAGCCTTAAATCCTTGCGTGGTATAAGTCTTTGTTTCTGCCATTTTGGTTTTATCTCCTAAAATTAATTATTAATTATTACTTTCTCATTTCAAGTGCCAATTCAAATGCGGCAGTGCGCTGGTTTGCGGCACCGTCCACCTCATTTGTGGGCATAATTCCCACGCCGTCAAAATTAACTCCCGAGGGCGGGAAATAATATGCAACCGTCAAGGTTACTGCCGATTTATCTGACATTCGGTAGGAATTTTGCATAATTCCCTTGCCGTAAGTTTTCTTTCCGACTATCGCAACCTCAAAGCCGTCTATAGCACCTATATCACGAATTCCCGACGTAAAAAGCTCGGACGCAGAGGCCGACATTTCGTTGCAAAGAACAACGCTGGGAATCGAAAGGCTATGCCCGTCGTCAGCTACATACGGATCGTCGTAATTATTTGAAAAGGACGCAAGCGTCATTTTGTCACTTGCTATATAGTCAAGCATATTCACCACGGTCTCAAGATATCCGCCACCATTGTTCCGAACGTCGTAAACTATGACCCGTGCGCCGTTTTCTTTCATATAATCTATGGCTTCGATGAATAGCTCGTCGGTATTAAGCTTGAATGAATCAATATCTATATATCCGATTTTTTCTTCCGTTATATAATAATCAACCGAAAGATCAACTATCGGTGCGCGCGTTACGGAAAACGTAATCTCCTCGCCTCCGCGCAAAACCGTTATCTCAACCTTTGTTCCTTTTTCTCCTCTTATACAGTCAACGGCAGTTTCGTATCCAATATCAGAAAGCATCTTGCCGTCCACTGCAACAAGAACGTCACCCGCCAGAATTCCTGCCTTTTCGGCGGGAGAATCCTTAACCGTGCCGCTTATTTCCGCAACACCCGTTTCCTCCGTATAGACTACGGTGATTCCTATACCAACGAACGTTCCGCTCATATTGCCCGTGTAATTTTGATATTCGTCTGCGGTTCTGTAATACGAATACGGGTCGCCGATTGCGGCAACGTATGCCGTGATAATAGCATCTGTCACCTTGTCGCTATCCGTAAGCTCGATTTCATTATAGCTTTCACTGACGAAAATATCCGCTACCTCGAGGGCAATCTCATAAGAGGTGGGGATTTCCTTGTAATAATATTTCTTGTAAAGGTTCTCGACTCTTTTTAATTTGCCTGCCGAAAAAGCGGGAAAGCGCCATTCGTCAAGATAATTCCAAACGTAATCCAATTTGTAATTATCCTCGGCGGCGGCATTCGCCAAAAGCTCATCGGCGGAAATAACGGTGTCGCTACCCGCGGTACAAGAAACGCAAAAAAATAAACTTGATATTATCAGAGAGAGGAAAACAAGAGAAGAAAGGATTTTTAAATAAGCTTTTTTCATCTTTCTCTACCTTTTATTGAAATACCGAAAATGGCATCTCAAAGTTTTCGGGGAGCTTTCGGCAATGCCTAGCGTCTCCCCTGAATTTAATTAAAACTTTGTAGGCTTGCTTGCGAGGTACTTCTTAACCATAAGCGCAACCTTAAAGGTTACCGCATGGTCAAACTCTCGAAGGTCGAGGCCTGTGAGCTTTCTTATTTTTTCAAGTCTGTATACAAGAGTGTTTCTATGTACGAAAAGCTTTCTTGACGTTTCGGAAACGTTAAGATTGTTTTCAAAGAAGCTCTGAACGGTCATAAGCGTTTCTCTGTCAAGAGAATTGAGCGAGCCCTTCTTGAACACTTCCTGGAGGAAAATCTCGCAAAGCGTGGTGGGAAGCTGATAAACAAGTCTTCCTATACCGAGATTCTCGTAAGACATAATGGGCTTTTCGATATCGAAAACCTTTCCAACCTCAAGAGAAATCTTCGCTTCCTTATATGCTCTTGCAAGGTCCTTGAGATTATCAACAACCGAGGAAATACCGATAAGGAGCTTTGCGCTGTATTCCGAAGCGGCAGTCTTGAGTATATCCGAAGCGAATCCCTCAAGCTCCTCTGCTGTGGTGTTTCTGGTTACCTCTTTAACGATAACGATATCCTGTTCGCTTATGCTTATTACGTAATCCTTGGTTTTGTCGCTTACCATATTGTTAACGACCTCGTAAGGAACGAACGAGCCTGAATTAAGGAACTTAACTACGATAACAACGCGAGATTCCTCACTGCTGAAATGAAGCTCGTTTGACTTAACGTAAATATCGCTGGGCAAAATGTTATCAAGAAGAATGTTCTTTATAAACGAACCCTTGTCGTATTTCTCATCGTAAAGGCTCTTGATATTACCAAGAGAAATTGCGATAAGGTGACAGGTGTTTGCCGCATGCTCATCATCACCCTCGACGAAAGCTATGCATTCGGTTCTTTCCTGTGCGCCGACAAATCTGTAAGTATATCCCTCATAAACGATGGAATCCTGCGAGTAAGTAAGCTCTTCCTTAATTCTCTGCTTGGATTCTCCGATTTTGCCAATATCGCTCGAAGCAATAACTATACCGTTTTCATCAATAACACCTATCGTTCTTCCAACGACGTCGCGCATTTGATGAATTATGGTTTGGAATAAGCGGTTTGACATAAAAACCTCCGAAAATATAATGTACATATTAACAAAAAATAATACCGTTCACAGCTGCCGCCGTCTTACAAAAAAGATGTCGACAGGTACGGTAAGCCTGAACAAAAACAAGCGTTTTGTAAATACTGTACTATATTTTAACTTATTTTTTGATATTTTTCAATAGTTTTTTGAAAAATAATTGCGAAATATACAAAAAAATGATTGTTTATTTGTATATTTTTATACTTTCGTTACTTTTTACAACTCAAAGTGATACGAAATTGCCGCCAAAACATACGACGGTGCGGTTTCGCACCTCAAAATTCGAGGCCCGAGATTAACGATTCTCGCACCCGCGTCCCTCGCCATATCCGCTTCAAGAAGCGAAAATCCGCCCTCGGAGCCAACGATGACCGATATTTTTTTGACGTCGCCTATTTCGGCAAGCGTCTTTTTCAGCGACTGCGCTCCGTCGCCCTCATAGCAAAAAAGCATAGCGTCGGAATCTGCCGCCGCCTTGAGCATTTCTTGGTAGTTAAGGGTAGGCGAAATTTTAACAAGTCGGCTTCTTCCGCATTGCTTTGCCGCCTCCTCTGCAATTCTGGAAAGACGCGCCATATCGCGCTCCGCCTTTTCGGCTTTCGGCTTCTTTATACATCTTGACGATTCGAAGGGAATTATCTCGCTTGCGCCAAGCTCAACCGCCTTTTGAGTTACAATCTCAAGCTTATCCCCCTTGGGATATGCCATGTAAAGCGATATAAAGACGGGAGATTCGGTGCTTCCCTCCCTTGAGGAAATTATTTCACATTCGCACTCGTCATCTCTTATTTTCGTTATACGGCAGGAATATTCGTTTGCGTGCATATCGCAAACGGTAATCTCATCTCCCACCGCCATACGAAGCGCGCGCGCAATATGAAAGGCGTCATCGCCCTTTATCTTGAGCGAGTCCTCGCAAAAATTTTCACTTGGTACGAAAAATCTTGGCATAACCTCTCCAATCAAACGGACTTTTCGATAAGCATTGCTATCCAGTCGTTTTCATTTATAGTCTTAACTATGCGGTATCCGTTTTCGATAACGGATTCCTTAACCTCGTCACATCTTGAATTAATTATTCCCGAAAGGATTATTTTTCCCTCTTCCTTGACATACTTATCGATATCGGGCAACATTCGCAGTATTATATCGGCAACAATGTTTGCAAAGCAAATATCGTACTTTCCTCCCGAAAGGTCAACTCCGTAAAGAAGGTCGGAAACACCTACGGTTATGTTATCGCAGCCGTCGGCAATCGCGTTTTCCTGCGCGACCTTAACGGCAACGGGGTCAATATCGTAAGCATTACAAGATGCCGCACCAAGCTTCGAGGCGCAAATTGAAAGAATACCCGAGCCGGTTCCCATATCAAGAACTCTCTCTCCGCCAACAATCTCGTCCTGCATAAGTCTGATAACAAGCCTTGTCGTTTCGTGCGTTCCGGTTCCGAATGCCATGCCGGGATCCATTTTTATTATTACTTCGTCCTCGCTCGGAGTATAATCCTCCCACGCGGGAACGATAGTCACTCTGCCAAGAGGCACGGGCTTGTAGTATTTCTTCCAAGACTCCGCCCAGTCCTCCTCGTTCATTCCCTCCGCGGATATGGCAGCGTCAATGCCGAGCGCAAAAAAACGCTCAACGATAAATGCACGAGCCTCAACGAAGCTTCTCTCCTCGGGAATAAACACGGATACCTTTACCGTATCCTTATCTGCATTCAAGATGCTGTCATCAACAAGCTCCCCATACATTCCCGAAAAGGAAAAATCACTGTAATCCTCTATCATAAGTCCGTTGTCTATCAAACTCATAACATAGCTTATTTATTCAAGATTCTCTACCTTTCCCGAGGCAGTCAATTTTGTCCAGCTTC
>JAGBUD010000015.1 GCA_017630995.1 Clostridia bacterium | reverse complement strand
GCGCTGAAAGAAAATCGAATAAGCATAAACGAGCTGCTTGCAGAGCTCAGAATTTCGGGGTGTGCAAATATAAAGGACGTTGAATACTGCCGCCTTGAAGCAAACGGGAAAATCTCTTTCGTTGAAAGCGGAAGCAAAAGCAAGCGCACTGCCCACTCGATAATAATAGACGGCGCGCGAAATAAGGACGAAATTGAATTAATGAATTTATCCGACGCCGAAATTTCCGCACTTGTAGGATCGGTGGCTGAAAAAGATATTTTTCTTTTGACGGTTGACGATCAAAAGCGTATTAATATAATATTGAAGGAAAAAGTATGAAAACCGAAAAATTTGCATACGTAGTTTTTATCACTTTGGTTGTTGCGGTTATATCGAATTCCGTTATTCTCGGAAGAACTATTGATAAATTTGTTGCAGAGGTTAGCGAAGCCGAGGAAGAAAATATGGATACGGCATACTCCGATTACCAAGAAATATACGATAACTACAAAAAGCACGAGTTATACATCAGCATTACAACCAATCACGGTGACCTCGAGAATATCGAATCGGCATTTGCGGAAATAATCGGAGCGGCAAAGGCGGGCGACCGAGATGGCGTTATAACGCAGAAAAGCCGCTTGATAGATTTCTTTGCTCATATCAAGCGACTTTCGGGAATTAATATCGACAGTATTTTTTAAGAAAACGGATTCATTTGCGCGTCGTATGCCGCTTCTCGCATTATGGAATAGCTTGATGTGAGAATATTATCCGATTGCAAAATACCAACCGACGATTTTAGGTATTTGACAATATATTCGGGATTAAGAAAGCTTTGAGAATCCGAAAGAAGAACGCAAGATATACGCAAAAGCTCACCGTCCATAACCGCTGAAGCGCTTTTTATCATCGGCTTTATATCAGCCATAGCCTCACCGCTTTTGCTCTTCTTCAAAATTTCTATTTTTTCGGCAGAGAATGCCGCCTCACACCTTTCGGCAAGATCGGCAGCGGCGCCGTTTTCCTTAACCACTATAGTATATGACAACCACTTGAGCTCGGTCAATTTTGCGGTGGGATAATAGGCATCGATGACCTGCATTTCATTGGTCATGTTTTCGTTGAGGAGCTTTTTTGCGACTTCGGGATCGATCTTTTCCGAAAGACGCAAATCCATAAACTCGCACATACTTTCAACACCCGTTGAAAGTGGAGCCGCGAAGACCATTTTGGGCTTCGGGTTAAAACCCTCGGTATACCAAAGCGGAAGCTTGGCGCGAACGATGATTTTATTCATAGTTCTAACCAAATCGAGATGGGATATGTATTGCAGATCTCCGACCTTTTTAAACTTTATTCGAAGATTTATAGGAGTGTTATCCATTGTCAGTTACCTCCATTCAGCGGACACCAACGGTTTTTATTACCGAGCGAATTTGCTCCGCAGCCGCTACATTTTTCAGCACACGAGGGGGTTGTTTTTTCCATATATGCCTTTTCTCTCTCTCGAAGCAAGAACTGCTTTGTCACTCCGCAATCTATAATATCCCAAGGCAAGACCTCGTCAAGTCCAAACCCTCTTGTAGTATAGAAATCGGTGTCTATGCCAAGGCGCGAGAACACGTCCATCCATTTTTCGTAATTAAAATATTCGTCCCACGCGTCAAAGATAAATCCCTCCTCAACGGCAAGTGCGATAGCGGGCGCTAATCTGCGGTCACCTCTTGCAAACACAGCTTCAAGGAACGAAACCTTTGCATCGTGGTAGGTATATCTTATTTTTCTATCGGTTATGCAGCTTTTAAGGTAGCTTTGCTTTTCCATAAGAGTTTCGTACGAATCCTGCTTTTCCCACTGAAAAGGAGTGAACGGCTTTGGAACAAAGCAAGCAACGCTTATGGTTACGCCGACACCTCTCGGGCGTTTTTCCTTGGGCATTTTATAGTATTCGCTGACAACCTTTGAAGCGAGGTCGGAAATTCCCTTTATATCCTCGTAGGTTTCAGTGGGAAGTCCGTCCATAAAATAGAGCTTTACGTTACTCTTTCCGCCCGCAAACGCAATACCGACGGCACGCATAAGGTCTTCCTCGGTTACGTTTTTATTGATTACATCACGAAGTCTTTGTGTTCCCGCCTCGGGAGCAAAGGTAATTCCGCCCGTTCTTACAGAGGAAACCTTTTTCATAAGCTCCTCCGAAAAGCTATCAATTCGAAGCGAGGGAAGCGAAAGGCTAACGTGCGAATCATCGGTCCATTCCAGCAAATTATCGGTCAGCTCACGCAGACGCGAATAGTCGCTTATCGATAAGGAAATGAGTGATATTTCCTCGTATCCCGTATTATCGTAAAGACACTTTGCACATTTATTCAGAATTTCGGGCGACTTTTCTCTTACAGGTCGGTAAACCATTCCCGCTTGGCAGAAACGGCAGCCGCGTATACAGCCGCGGTATATTTCGAGAACTATTCTGTCGTGAACTGTTTCAATATAAGGCATTACGAGCTTTTCGGGGTACGAAACAGTATCCAAATCCTCGATAATGCGCTTTTTTATTTTTGTAGGAATGCCCTGCTCTTTGGGGGTGTATGCTTTTATCGTTCCGTCCTCGTTATAGCTAACGTCATAAAGCGACGGAATGTAAACGCCCTC
>JAGBUD010000159.1 GCA_017630995.1 Clostridia bacterium | reverse complement strand
GGTCGGCTCGCCATATCCGCAGAAAACGACCTCACTGTATTTTGACATATCGCGCTCTGCAATCGCACTGTAAACCTCTTCGAGAGTAGGCTCGTGCATAAGCCAAAGGCTATCGGAGCCGTATGCTCCGTCTCCGTTATTGCGTATGCAAAATTCACAGTTATTGGTACAACGGTTGGTTATGTTTATATAAAGTCCCGTTTCAACCTCGTAGGTAATGCACATTGATTTTTTCATTTTACACCAAAAAATCTCCTTGCGTTTTCGCAGGTTATCCTTGCGCATTCCTCCTCTGAAACGTTCCATATTTCAGCAAGGCGCGCATTTGTATAGGAAAGCAATCCCGAATGGTTAAGCTCTCCTCTGTGTGGGTGGGGTGCAAGATAGGGGGCGTCCGTTTCTATCATAGCTCGCTCGCGCGGAATCATCGCGGCAACGTCGGGCGTTTTGCGTGCGTTTTTAAAGGTCAACGTGCCCGAAAACGAAATCATATAACCGAGGGATATAAGCTCCTCAGCCATCTCACAGCTGCCGGAATAGCTATGCATAACTCCCGTAACGTCGGGAAAATCGCGAACAACCTCCATAACTGCGCCGTGCGCTTCCCTATCGTGTAAAACAACGGGCAAGGAAAGCTCGCGTGCGAGCTGCATTTGCGCTCTGAAATAATACATTTGAAGGTCTGCGTCGGTATCGGGATAATGGTAATCAAGTCCTATTTCACCAAGGGCAACGCATTTATTTTTCTCATCGAGAATGAGGCTTTTTATATCAGCGATTGCGGTATCGGGATCACATTCGATATATTTCGAATCCCCCGGGTGAATACCTATGGCAGTGTACATATTTTCGTGTTTTTTCGCTTGCGCTATGGCGAGGCGAGAGGTTGCGGGCGAAGTGCCCACGTTTATGATATGAGAAACAGTTGAAGAAAGCAGAGCGCCGATAAGCTCATCGGCGCTCTTTTCTGCTTCTGCATCAAACCTATCGTCGTAGTAGTGGGAATGAGCATCAAAATATCGCATCAGCGTACACGTTCTCCGTTTCTTACCGACTTATCGATAAAGACAACCTTAACGTCCTCTTCACCCGAAGCGAGAATCATTCCGTAGCTATCTACTCCGCAAAGCTTTGCGGGCTTGAGGTTTACGATAACACATACCTTTTTGCCAACAAGCTCCTCGGGCTTGTAGAATTTAGCTATACCCGAAACCACCTGACGTTTTTCGTATCCAATATCAATTTGAAGTTTCAAAAGCTTTTTCGCCTTGGGAACAGGCTCGCATTCAAGAATCTCACCGACTCTGATTTCGAGCGCACCGAACGCCTCAATTCCAACCTCGCTCTCGTGCGCAGGCTCTTCCATGGGCGCCTCTGCAGCGAGTGCTGCCTCTGCGGCAAGTCTTTTTGCTTCCATATCCTCAAGAAATTTCTTTTCGTCTATTCTTGCAAAGAGAGTGCTTGCTTCTCCGAGCGCACGTCCCGACTCAAGAGCGCCGAATACGCTTACGCTTTCCATATCAGTCTTATCTGTTGCAAGCTGATCGAAGATGCGCTGCGCCGTTGCGGGAATGTAAGGAACGAGCAACACGGCAGCCGTGCGGATAACCTCAAGCAAATTATAAATTACAGTTTGAAGTCTGGGCTTATCCTCTTCGTTTTTAGCAAGCGCCCACGGCATAGTTTCGTCTATATACTTATTCGCTCTGCGAAGCATTGTGAATATTTCGGAAAGAGAATCCGCAACTCTGTATGCTCCCATAAGCTCGGTGCTGTTCTTTACTGCCGAAGCAACTGCAAGACGAAGCTCGTCGTCAAGCGAATCGCATTTTGCAACTGCGGGAACAACTCCGTCAAAATACTTTTTTGTCATCGCGTGAGTTCTGCTCACAAGGTTACCGAGATTGTTTGCAAGGTCGGTATTATAAGCGTTGATAACGTTTTCGTATGTGATTGAGCCATCGGAATTATAAGGCATTTCGGAGAGAGCGTAATAACGAACACCGTCAACGCCGAAAATTTCAGCAAGCTCGTCCGCAAAAACAACGTTGCCCTTTGACTTACTCATCTTATCGTTTCCGAAATTAAACCAAGGGTGACCGAACACCTTTTTGGGAAGCGGAAGTTCAAGAGCCATAAGGAAAATAGGCCAATAAATAGTGTGGAAGCGAAGAATATCCTTACCTATGATATGAACGTCACAGGGCCAATATTTCTTGAACTTTTCGCACTGCTCGTCATAAGACTTATCGGGGTCATAGCCTATTGCGGTTATATAGTTTGTAAGCGCGTCAAGCCAAACGTAGGTTACGTGCTTTTCGTCAAAGTCAACAGGAATTCCCCACTTGAACGAGGTTCTTGAAACGCAAAGGTCCTGAAGTCCTGCCTTGAGGAAATTGTTTACCATTTCTTTCTTGCGGCTTTCGGGCTCGATAAACTCGGGGTTATCCTCGATATGCTTGATAAGGCGGTCAACGTAATTCGACATCTTGAAGAAGTATGCCTCCTCGCGAGCCTGGCTTACAGGTCTTCCGCAGTCGGGGCACTTGCCGTCAACAACCTGCGTTTCGGTGAAGAAAGATTCGCAGGGTGTGCAATACCATCCCTCGTAGAATCCCTTGTATATATCGCCCTGCTCATAGAAGCGCTTGAAAATCTTTTTAACTGCCGCAACGTGATCATCATCGGTGGTTCTTATAAACTGGTCGTATTCAACGCCCATAAGATCCCAAATGCCCTTTATTTCAGCGGCAACACCGTCAACGTATGCTTTGGGCGAAATTCCGGCTTCAGCGGCAAGGTTTTCTATTTTCTGACCGTGCTCATCAGTTCCCGTGCAGAGAAAAACGTCACGTCCCATTCTCTTTTGAAAGCGCGCGAATGCGTCTGCCATTATAATCTCGTAAGTGTTTCCGAAATGAGGCTTTCTCGAAGCATAAGCTATCGCCGTTGTTATATAAAATTTTTCCATAAAAATCTCCTTTTGCGCGGCATTACTGTTTATTTTTCAATTTTACCACATTTTTCTTGAATTTACAATCCTTTTTCAAAACTTTTACCTTTCTTTTTAACTTTTTTATTCAGAAAGGCAAAAATGATTGACTTTTGACTTTATAATTGTTATAATATATCTGTGAAAATTTTGTAGGAGGACGAAGCGCTTGAAAAGTATTTTTCCAAAGCTTTATAAAAACGCAAGGATAAAAGAGCGCCTTGGTATCGCCCTTACCTCCGAAAAAGAAAATCACGCCTATCTAATCGTTGGCCCCGAGGGCTCGGGAAAAATGACGCTTGCGCTCGAAATTTGCGCGGCGCTCAACTGCGAAAATAAACACGACGCACTCTCCCCCCTACCGTGCGGACGTTGCAACACCTGCCGAAGAATATACGACGGCTCGTATACCGACGTGAAATTTCTCCAAAAAGAAAATTCAAAGGCAACGATAGGAGTTGAGG
>JAGBUD010000158.1 GCA_017630995.1 Clostridia bacterium | reverse complement strand
AGTGTCGGAGCATTTTCCGTTCTCGATCAAAGCTCTTGCAACCGACGCAGTTCCTTCGGGGCGAAGAGAGATCGAACGTCCCTCATCTCTATCCTGGAAGGTATACATTTCCTTTTGAACGACGTCCGTGGTGTCGCCGACTCCTCTTACGAAAAGCTCGGTGTTTTCAAAGGTGGGGGTGCGAATTTCGCCGTATCCGGACTTCTCCGCCTCCTCACGCATTACCCCCTCGATATATCTGAAAAGGGGGGTATCCTCGGGCATTATGTCCATTGTTCCCTTAATTCTCTGAATCATTTTCTCTATCCTCATCTTTCAAATTTATTACTTGTTCGTGTGCTTTGTCAAGCAGGAGATTTAGCCTTTCTTCATCGCCTATCCATTCGAGCATTCCTATCACCGCTTCAAAGCCCGTTGCGGCTCTGTAATCAGCCGTTGAAGCTCGGCGGGGCTTATTTAGGTGGTGGGAATTTTGCGCTCTTTTGAAAACCGCGCGCTCGTCATCAAGAAGAAGCGGCTCAATTTTTCGATACATCTCTGCCTGCGCCTCTGCGGTGACAAATTTCAGCGATTCGCGGTTCAAATCAGCCGCTTTGGTGAGATTTTTGGCAACGAGCATTCGCCTAACGTAAAGCGAGTGGCGCGCGTCACCGAGATATGAGAGCGCCGCTACCGACGGCAGAGCGGCTCCGTTTATTTTTTCGTGCATTTTTTCCTCCGTGCTGACATATCTATAAATATTTTTTACAGTTAGAATTATTATAACATATAGAGATAATAAAATCAATATTTTTTGGTGGTTTTTTGGCAGAATTATTTTTATTTAAAGCCTTGAATTTGGGAGTTTGAAATGTTATAATTAGAGAAAAGATATTTTAGAGATGGCTATTATGGAAAACTATTCGTATATAAAACGCAACCTTGATGCCGTTAACGTGGAAATCGAGGAGCTTTGCGCACGTCTTTCGCGCCCCCGGCCCACTCTCGTTGCCGTTACGAAAAGCGGAAGCGACGAGGAGCTCTTGGCGCTTGTGCGTGCGGGAGCGCGCGACCTTGGTGAAAACCGACCGGGCGAGGTCAAAAGACGCGCACAGCTTATCGCCGACGCGGGACTTCCGGCAAACATGCACGAGATAGGCACGCTGCAAAGAAATAAGGTAAAGCTCGTTGCCCCCGTTGCCGCGATGGTTCATTCGGTTGACTCGGTAAAGCTTGCCGCGGATATTTCGAGGCACGCTGCGAGCCTTGGCAGAGTTATTCCCGTTCTTATCGAGGTTAACAGCGCCGAGGAGGAAAACAAGAGCGGCGTTATGCCGAGCGAGGCGGAGGCGCTCCTTGCCGAGATTCGCGATTTTGGCGGAATTCGGGTTTCGGGACTGATGACGATGGGACCCGTGTGCGAAAATCCCGAGGATATTCGCAAATATTTTAGACTCACGAAGGAGCTTTTCGACGCTCTTTCGGAAAAATACGGCTTCGGAGAATCGCCCACACTTTCGATGGGAATGAGCGATAGCTACCGCATAGCAATCGAGGAGGGCTCAACCCTCGTGCGCATAGGAAGACGGCTTTTCGTTAAGTAAACCTTTGCCGTTAATCCTACCCGCAAAATCCACTTACAAGATTTCATTTACACAAGTATTCATTTTAATTTTAAAGGAGAAAGCGTATGTTTGAGAAGCTCGCAGAAAAAATGAAAGCAAAGAACAGAATTATCGAGGAAGAAGAAATAGAATTCAAGAATCTTGAGGAAGCAACCGAGGCGACCTCCGAGCGCCCCCAGCCCATACCCCAAGAAAAGCCCGAAAAGAAAGCGGTTCAGTCCTCTATCGAGGGCTCTAACATAGAGCTAAAGGTCGTTCGCCCCGAGGCGTTCGGTGAGGTCAGCACTATTGCGGACTATCTTATCGACGGCTGCACCGTCGTTCTCAACACCGAGCTTCTTGACCGCGCTTCAATAATCCGTATGCTCGATTTCCTCAACGGCGTTACCTACACAAAGGACGGCGAAATCAAGAACGTTGCTCCCGGCACTTACATCATTACCCCAAGCGGAATCGACATTAAGGACTAAAATACAAAAATCAGCATGTGAAAGACGGTGGACTTACCACTCGCCTTTCACTGTTGCTTTAAAGGGAAAAAATGAAACACAAAAACCTAATTAAAAAACTTGTTCACGCGGTGGCAATCCTCCTTATTATCGGACTTGACCAACTGACGAAAATGCTTGCGGTTTCACTGCTCAAGCCTATCGACACCTTTCCGATACTCAAGAACGTTTTGCACCTGACCTACGTTGAAAATCGCGGCGCGGCATTCGGTATGCTCTCAAATTCGCGCTGGGTGTTTATGATTATATCAACGCTTGCCATTTTGGTAATGCTCGTATTTCTCTTTTCGGGCAAGGTTCCCTTAATTTACGAAATACCCCTCATTTTCATGGCGGCGGGCGGTCTTGGCAATATGATAGACCGTATTGCGCTTGGATACGTGGTTGACTTTATCGACTTTAGGCTGATAAACTTTGCCGTTTTCAACGGTGCGGACTCGTTCGTTTGCGTTGGATCGGTGCTACTCGTTATCGCCATGATTTTCGACGTTGATCGCGAAAATAGGAAGAAAAAAGAAACCAAGGACACTAAAAATGATAATTAAAACCGCTCTTGAAAGCGACGCGGGCAAAAGGCTTGACGTCTTTGCCGCAGAGGACGGTGAGCTTTCACGCAGCGGCGCGGCAAAGCTCATAGAAACGGGAAAAATCACTGTCTTTGGCGCACCCGTGTCAAAAAAATACATCTTACAGGCGGGCGATTCGGTTGAAATTTCCTTGCCCGACCCCGAGCCTTACGAGGCAGTTGCCGAAAACATACCCATTGACGTTATATACGAGGACGAGCATCTCGCGGTTATAAATAAGCCCTCGGGAATGGTTGTTCACCCCGCCCCCGGCAACTATTCTGGAACGCTGGTAAACGCGCTCCTTT
>JAGBUD010000157.1 GCA_017630995.1 Clostridia bacterium | reverse complement strand
CTCGCCTTTGTTTTACATTGCGAGCGCAGTTCAACAGTCCTGTCGCCCGCACCAAAAAGGAAAAAGCACCCTTGCGGTGCTTTTTTCTTTTTCAGCCGGGTGATGTGGCGCAGAACCTGCTCCCGAGATTACCTAATGCAACGACCTTGCTATTAGCTTATATCGAGGGAGAAACTTTGCCGTTTTGCTTTAGCAAATACCGCTCATTTAATTTGAGCGGTAAGGCAAATTTCAAGCGCTCGACTTTGACGAGCTTTGAGCGAGGCTTATAACTCATAACTAATACTCTATACAACTCCAAAAAGGCAGAGTTTTCAAGGAAAAAGGATAGAGAACGCAAAAATTCTCTATCCTTTTATGTTTTATTGCATACACCACGCATGGTGCGATTTTCTAAAAAACATCAATTCGCAATTCCCAAGGCTTGACCAAGAACAACGTCGGTCTCTCTGTCCTCTTTTGTTGCATCAAGGAATTCTTGGTTTATTGAAACGCGTCCTTTTTCAAGCAGCAAAACTATAGTAGAGCCACCGTAGAGAAACGTTCCCTTCTCTTCACCGCGCAAAAACTCGTGCGCTGCGTGGTGGTTTTTAATTTTACCTACAAGCAAAGCTCCAACCTCAATTTGAACCGCATCTCCGAAATTTTGGGTTTGCATAACCGTATATTCTCTGCAATTCTGCGCAAAAACCGGTACAGTTTCAAGCGCGATGGGTCTTACGGTATGCAATTTGCCGCAAATAAAAACATTATCGCCTTTTTTCCCCGAATCAAAGTAGATATATCTGTGATAATGATTGACACAAAGCCGAAAAACAAGTGCGTATCCACCGCTGTATTTTTCTGCCAACGCATCGTTGCAAAGCAATTCCGAAACGGTGTAATCACAACCCTTTATATGAAGCCTTGAGGAGCGGTCAATTTCGTATACCGAGAGCAAGGAATCGCACGGTGCTACAAGCACCTCGGAATTCATATCAACCTCGCGCTTCCCCTCTTTGATTTTTCGAGAAAAGCAATCGTTAAACGATTTAAAATCGTCGGCATAAAAATCGTCGAGATTAATGTTGTTTTTCTTTACAAAGCGAGATATAAGCGGCTTTGAAAGACCGCTATCAAGAAACGCACCGACCGCCTTTGATACAATCCTTGCACATAGGAGCTTCAAAACGATACGGCCAACAAACGTTCTGTATAAAAAGCGAAGCGCCGCACTATCCTGCTTTTTTGCGTTCGGTTTCATTTTTTGAAGCAAGCGAGTGCAATTATCATCAAAATACCTTCAATCGTTCCTATACTGATAATTGCCAAAACCGCTTTGAGTCCGGGCTTTTTGAGCTGGAATTTAAGAACGAATGCAAGCGCCGCAACGCCCATTATTACGAAATATATAGGTGCGAGGTCAACGCTCTTGACCTTTAAAAACAAGTAATTTATAAGGAGTATTGTCGGGAATATAATCGCTGCAGAGGTAACGGGAAGACCTGTGTAGAACTTTCGTGCACCATCTTCTTGAGATTGTCTTTCTTCTTCGGTGACGTTAAAGTACGCCAAGCGAATAAGAGCAGCGAGAGTATATGCGGTCATTATTGCAAAAAGGAATACCGTGAATACCTTTCCTCCGCCAGACTGAATTTTTTGGAGAGTTTCTGACGTACGCATCAATGCAGCACCGATACAAACGGGCAAGACACCGAAAGCAACTATATCACAAAGAGAATCTACCTGTATACCGAACTTGCACTCTCTTTGCGATCTATTCTTCTTTGTTCTGGCGACCATACCGTCGAAAGAATCGCAAAGGCCGCAAACAAGCAAAAAGCACATTCCGATATAGGGATATCCCGAGCCGCTTAACGATATAACAATACCAAGTCCCGCAGATGCAAGAGAGAGGTAGGTCAAAAACATTGTGTAGTTATAATATCCTATCATTTAACACGTTTCCTTTTCTTGAATTGAAGTAAAAAGCAGCGGAGAAAAAACGTTGCACCGCAAACTATGACACAGAAATAAAAAGATATTGCACGGCTGAGAAGCTCCAAATTTACCGCAACCGCCTCGGGCATCATCTCACCGAAAGAATCCAGAAGCAAATAGTCAATAACGCCCATCGCACCCGGAATCGGCACTGTGTTTGAGCCGAGAATAACCATTCCTTGATTGACGCATATGTCAACCACGGAAGCGGGATCACCGTAATAAGCCAAAAATGCAAATGCAGTTACTGCTATTAGCGAGCTTCTTTGAAGAACGTTGAAAATCAACGTTTTAACAAGCATCAGCTTTTTGTCTTTTATCTGCGCTACGTAACCCGCATAGGTGTCTATAGCATTTTTTAGCTTTTCTTTTCTCTCGTCAAGCTTCTTGACGATGCGAATTTTATGAAGAAGCGTTAGCACCGTATTACCGAGCCAATAAAGAATTTTACTGTATACGAGCAAAAGAATGAAAAACGTCGCAATCGCAAGCTGACATATAATGCCTACGATAATAAGCGCCTTTGAAAATGCTGAAAAACGCAAAAATTGCATCGGTCTTATTATAAAGCAAAGCGCACCGATAATAAGTATGGCAAACGTATACATTACAATGTTGACAAGCAAAATAACGGTTACCGCGGAGCCCGGGATTCCGTCACCTATCATAAAAAACGCACTTGCAGGCTGTCCACCAGAGGCGGAGGGGGTTATCGCAGAGAAATATATATCCGCCGCAGAATATGAATACGATTTTATAAGAGAGCGCTTGTGTCCAAACGAATCGGCTACGGTTTTTATCGCAACTCCCTCAAAGAAGATAAATCCAAATGTTGCGACGAATGCCAGTATAACGAATTTTATATCCAGCTCGCCAAGAAATTGCAAAAAGCTTTTGAATGAAAAGCTTTTGTTTTGAGCGGTGACCGCCCAACAAGTCAAAACTGCAATAACAAGAAAAAGAAGCGGCCACAGAATCTTTTTAGCATTGAACTTCTTTTTCTCTTTAACAGTGCTTGTATCCAAAGATGTTGATTCTCTGTTTTCCAAATGCTTCCCTTCCTTAAGTTTATTTTTGTTTATTATTATAAGTATACCACAGTTAATTGACAATGTCAACGATTTTTGAAGCTTGCGCGTGCAAAAAAATAAAATCTCAAAGCAATCGACAAATACGAGCAGCTCGCGTCTATGCTTTGAGATTTCGCTTGCGCAAGATAAACTTTATTCTTTATGCGTTTAGTGACTTCTTGTATTCAAGAAATTCCTCATACGTTCCCGTGCGATCAATAAATCCATCTTCCGTTATTTCTATTATTCTGTTTGCAACGGTATTGACGATTTCGTAGTCGTGTGACGAGAAAAGTATATTTCCCTTAAAGCTCTTCATACCGTTGTTGACAGCAGTGATAGATTCAAGGTCCAAATGGTCGGTAGGCTGGTCTATGATTAGCATATTCGAGCCAAACATCATCATTCGAGAGAACATACATCTAACCTTTTCTCCTCCCGAAAGAACGTTAACGGGCTTAAATACCGCTTCGTTGGAAAATAGCATTTTTCCAAGGAATCCGCGAAGATAGGTTTCTGTTTGATCCTTTGAATATTGACGCATCCAATCCAAAATAGACTCACTGTGACCGTCGAAATATGCAGAATTATCGTGAGGAAAATAAGAGGTCGTTATAGAAACGCCGAACTTAAATTCTCCGCTATCGGCAGTTTCCTCTTCATTGAGAATCTTGAAAAGCATAGTAATTGCTCTCTCACTACCAACAAATGCGATTTTATCGTCCTTATAAACGTGGAACGAGAGATTCTTGAAAAGCGATTTTCCGTCAACAGATTTTGAAAGGCCCTCAACGTGCAAAATCTCTTTACCCGCCTCTCTATCCATATCAAATCCGATAAAGGGATATCGGCGACTGGATGCAGGAAGCTCCTCAATGGTAAGCTTATCAAGAAGCTTTCTTCGAGAGGTTGCTTGACGCGATTTTGATTTATTTGCGGAAAAGCGAGAAATAAAGCTTTGAAGCTCGGCAATTTTCTCCTCGTTTTTCTTGTTCTGCATTTTTATCATACGCTGTATAAGCTGGCTTGATTCATACCAAAACTCATAGTTACCAACGTACATCTTAATGCCGGTGTAATCTATATCTACAATATTGGTGCAAACGTCATTCAAAAAGTGACGGTCGTGAGATACAACAAGCACCGTTCCAAAATAGTCGGAAAGGAAGTTTTCAAGCCAAATAACCGCGTCTATATCAAGACCGTTTGTAGGCTCGTCGAGAAGTATAATATCGGGATTTCCGAAAAGTGCTTGTGCAAGCAAGACCTTAACCTTTTCGCTCTCCTTGAGGGTGGACATCATATCGTAAAGAACCGTGTCGGAAAGACCAAGCCCTTGAATAAGCTTTGAAGCTTCGGATTCTGCTTCCCAGCCACCAAGTTCTGCATACTCTTCTTCAAGCTCTGCAGCACGGATACCATCTTCGTCTGTGAAATCTTCCTTCATATAAAGAGCGTCTTTTTCTTTGCCACAATCATAAAGACGCTTATTACCCATT
>JAGBUD010000156.1 GCA_017630995.1 Clostridia bacterium | reverse complement strand
TGCAAAGATTCTTGCCTCGGGTGACATTTTAACGGCTTGCAGAAGACTTCTTGTGATTGCCAGCGAGGACATAGGAAACGCATATCCTTTAGCGGCGGTTATCACACATTCTTGCGTTGAAAGCGCAAAGGCGCTCGGTATGCCCGAGGCTGCTATTCCTCTTGCTAACGCAACGTGTATGCTTGCAACGTCTCCGAAATCAAATGCGGCTTATTTGGCATATCATAAGGCTGCCGAGGACGTTTCAAAGGGCTGCGGAGTATCAATACCCGAGCACTTGCAGTCTCCTCTTTTTAAGGGATATCGCTATCCGCATGATTACGAAAACCATTACGTAGATCAAGAATATCTCCCAAAGGATATAAAAAACAAAAAGTACTACGAATTCGGAACAACAAAAACCGAACAAGCGGCAAAGGCATATTACGATTACATTCGCAAAAAAACGGGCGTTTAATTTTTCGCATTTTTAAAAAAGCTTATGCTTCAATTCGCAAAATTTATTGCGAAAAATATATTTTCTTGACAAATGCGTTTGTTTTTGCTATAATGTAAACATTGGTTTTAAAATATTTGTTTTTAAATAATATCATACCGTAAATTCGGAGGCAATAATGATATATCATTTTATACTCAATCCGAAATCCGGACGAGGAAGAAAATATAAAAATCTTGAATCTGCAATAAAAACTGCGTGCAAAAAAAGAGCCGTAAGCTACCACATATATTACACCACATGTCCCGGAGATGCAACCGAATACGTTGCTTCGATGGTTAGAATTTCGCAAGACAGACAACGCTTTATTTGCATAGGCGGTGACGGTACTATAAACGAGGTCGTTAACAGCGCGCCTTGCAACGAAAACGTTGAATTCGGCGTTATTCCCAACGGATCGGGAAACGATTTTATCCGCAATTTCACAAACAAAAAGAATTTTGCGGATATTGAAGCGCAGCTTGACGGCGAAACACTCACGTTTGACCTTATCAAATGCAACGATACATACTGCGTAAATATGGTTAATATCGGTCTTGACTGTGCAGTTGCACGACTTGCGGGAAAGCTTAAAAAGTCTATATTTGTTCCCGCAAAGCTATCTTACGTCTTTGGACTCTTCATTATAATGTTCCGCAAGATAGGAACAAAGATGAAGATTTCATTTGACGACGGCTCTGTAATAGATAAGGTTATGACTCTGACGGCTATTGGAAACGGAAGATACTGCGGCGGCGGATTTTGTGCAACTCCTTCCGCAATTCTCGACGACGGACTTGCCAATATTTGCGCTATAGATAAAATTTCTATATTCAAATTCATATCCCTTGTAGGTGCCTATAAAAAAGGAAAGCACCTTACCAACAAGCGCGCACAAAAGGTGATACACCACAGAACTGAATCGCATTTCAAGATGGAATTCGAGGAGCCCGTTGCGGTTTGTCTTGACGGAGAAATCAAGGGTGCTATTAAAATTGATTTTTTGGTTGTCAAGAACGGATTTAAGTTTGTTGTCCCCAAAGGATCGACCTATAAAAATACACTCCCAAACTGAATAGAACATCGGAGTTAAAACTACTATGAAATTGTTTGACAAAAGACCTTTAAGCTTGATACTATGTGTTTTGCTTGGGTCTTTTGTCTTTTTCTCTTTTTTCGGCAATGAGGTAAGAATTGCGTTGATTTCGGTGAGTATAATTCCCGCGCTCGTTGCACTTCTTATGAAAAATCTTCAAAAATCAAAGCGAGTTCTTCTTGTTTTCATAACCGCTGCAACCCTTGTGGCAACATTATTCTCACATTTATATTTTGACTTATACTTCGATGCGCCCAAGCGTTTTGAGGATCGGTGCGAAATTGAGGGTAAGGTTGAAAGCATTGATTTTGACGAGCCTACGAAATCGTTACTTTTGGACGCGAAGAGCATAAACGACCGCGCCTTTTCAGCGTATAAGCTGAAGGTCTATCTAACCGACGAACAAATAACCAACGTCACAGTGGGCACCAAGATACGCTTTTCGGCAGAGCTAAATGAGTTTGATAGCTACAATTCCGAAATTTATTATAAATCAAATGCCATTGCTGCATCGGTAGACGAGGTTGAGGATATCGTTATTATATCGCAAGACTCACCCGGATTAAGCCATAAAATTTCAAATTACAGAAAATCGCTTTCCCGCAAGCTAGTTATGTATTCAGGAAGATCTGCAGGCGGACTTTTATCAACGCTTCTTTTCGGTGAACGCGATTACCTTAACGGGCAAATAGACCTCGATTTTGAGAGAGTCGGATTATCACACGTGCTTGCAATAAGCGGTATGCACCTGGTTATTCTCACGCAAGGCTTTTCGAGCTTACTTGCGCTTTTTGGAATAAACAAGCGTTACCGTAAGATTCTTGAAATAATTTTTACGCTCGGATATATGGCGCTCGTCGGATTTCCCATAACGGTAGTGCGCGCGGGAATTATGCTAATAATATCTTCTCTGCTCTTCCTCTTAAAAAGCACGCGCGATTCCGTTACGAATTTGTTTTTATCGGTTACTTTTATTCTGATAATTCAGCCATATTCGGTCTTTGACCTCTCTCTTTGGCTTTCTTGCTTTGCGACTCTTGGAATTATTATATGCGCGGAGCTTTTTTCAAAGGTTTACATAGAGAAAAAGAATTATCGAAAGAAGCTTATTTTTTCTATTATCACGGGCGTTATTTCTTGCGTTTTTGCAAATCTCTCCATTCTAGTTTTGCAAGCGCTTTCCTTTAAATCAATCTCACTTTTTGCACTTGTGACAACCCCTGCGTTTTCACCGCTTATACTGGTTTTTATGTACGTGGGAATTTTCCTTATGCTCACGGGCGCATTTCTACCGATAGGAAAACTTGTGGGCTTTCTTTCAAACGTCATAACTCTGCCGATAGGTGCAATATCGTCTATTGAATTTGCTTCTCTATCAACGGACTTCTTTGTCGTTAAGCTTTTAATCTGTGCTGCAACGATTTTCTTCTTTATGTTTTTGATTCTTGATGTAAGAAACAAGAAAATTGCAATAGCAACACTATCCTCTATGCTTGTCGGCATTTTAATATGTTCTCTTGCATTCACACTAAAATCTAACAACAAATTTCATTTTACCTACAACGAAAACGCCGGCAGCGAGCAGATATTTATAAACGAAAACGGACATTCAACGCTAATAGATATCTCACTCGGAAAAGAACATACCGCTTATGCTACGTTAGAGCATCTCAAAGAAAACAAGATTTTGCATTTGGACAACCTCATAATTCCCTCATATTCCCCGTATTTATGCGAGGGGCTGGAAAAGGTTTTATCCTCTGTTTCTACAGAAAGAGTTTATATGCTCCCGCCGCACGGTCAAGACCAAGGCTATATAATCGACGACGTTTCCGCACTACTCGAAAGCTACAGAACGGAGCTTATAATATATCCGATAGAAAAGCGAATGAATTTCGGCTCGTTTTCTTACTATCATACATACTCGGACACAAGCGAAAAATGTGCGTTCACAGTACTTTATAAGGATGAATTTTATAGTTATGTTTCGTCTGATATGCTTGACGGAGCAAGTCAATCGCACGCATTTTCAATTATGGTTGACGCAAAGCTCGTCATAATCGGCGCAAAAGGCGCGAGCGGGGCGAACGAGGAGTTTATCTATAAGCTTGACGGTGACACCGTTATATATTACAACAACAATAAAAAGGATCTACCGTCCGAGACCTTGGAATATTACCAAGAGCGTCTAACAGTAGATCCTAACGGAAGTATAGATTTATACGTTGAATAAGAATTCGACGATATCTCCGTCCTTCATAATATATTCTTTTCCTTCGCTACGCAAAAGTCCCTTTTCCTTTACCTTATTGCGATCGCCTTCTCTTACGAGATCGTCGAAAGATACAACCTCGGCACGAATGAAGCCTCTTTCAAAGTCGGTATGTATTTTACCTGCCGCACCGGGCGCTTTCGTGCCCTTTGTTATAGTCCAAGCTCTAACCTCTTTGGGTCCTGCCGTCAAGAAGCTGATAAGTCCGAGAAGCGAATATCCCGACTTGATAAGCTTATCAAGTCCGCTTTCTTCAATTCCAAGGTCCGCAAGGAAGCTTTCCTTTTCTTCTCCCTCAAGCTCTGCAAGCTCAGCCTCGATTTGAGCGCTGACAGCTATAATTTCGCTGCCCTCCGATTTTGCATGCTCGCTCAAAGCCATAAATCCTTGATTATTAACGTAATCTCCGCCAACCTCGGATTCAAGAATGTTTGCAACGTAGATTATAGGCTTCAAGGTCAAAAGGCGGGATTCCTCTATCCAAGCAAGCTCTTCGGGAAGAAGACCAAGTGCGCGCGCGCACTTGCCCTCGTTAAGACCATTCTTAACCTTTTCGAGAACCTCAAGCTTTTCAAGAAGCTTTTTATCGCTCTTTGCTGCCTTAATTGTTCTTTCTATAGCTCTTTCAACTATTTCAAGGTCGGAAAGTATTAGCTCAACGTTTATTGTTTCAACGTCACGAAGGGGGTCAATAGAGCCTTCAACGTGAATTATATCACTGTTTTCGAAGCAACGTACAACGTGAACTACAGCGTCAACCTCGCGGATATTTCCAAGGAACTTATTTCCGAGTCCCTCACCCTTTGAAGCGCCTC
>JAGBUD010000155.1 GCA_017630995.1 Clostridia bacterium | reverse complement strand
TTAAGCGTTCATATTCCCGCGGACGGTGAGCTTACAAAAGAAGCATGCAGAGCGAGCTATCGAAGGGCAAAAGATATCTTTGCTAAATTCTATCCGCAGCTTGACGTAAAGGGCTTTGTTTGTTACTCTTGGATGATGTCGCCCGAATTGAAGGATCATATGAGGGAAAGCTCAAAGGTTTTGGAATTCGCGAGTGCATATTCAAGATTTCCCATACACACCGAGGGAGAAGACGTTTTGAATTTCGTTTTCTACTTAAAATTCAAAACCTACCTTGACTTGCCCGAAGATACTTCTCTTCAGCGAAGTCTGAAAAAGCTTTATATTAACGGCGGCAGGTTATATGAATACGGCGGTATTTTTGCCGCAGACAAAATAGAATAGTCAGAATAAAAAAAGAAGCGGAAAGCCAATTTATCGGTTTTCCGCTTTTGATTATTCTTAAAAAATAAGCAGTTTTTTTACTCCCGAAAGAGAATCGGGAGCACCTACAGATGAAATTGCGCTCTCCGAGAGCTTATTATCCATTGCAATTTTTCTTGGCGTTGTGTGATAGGATTTTGCTATATCAAAAAGGCTTTCACCCGTTTTGGGATAATAAACCGTTACTGTCGATTGATCCTTTTCAAACGAACCGCCCTCAACCGACTCGCAGGAATAAAGACGCGAAAATTCAGTCGGTAACACCAAATAGACCTTTGCGCAAAGCCTGCATTTAAAATTCAAATCTGCCAAGCCGAAGATCGGCTCAACGTCAATGGCGTCAACCGCATACTCAAGAAGCGCACCTTGCGGTATTTGACAATTAATATTTACATTTTCCGAGAATGGTGCTTGCAATTTAAACGGCACGTAGCCAACACTTCCGTCAGCATTAGTTTCACACGCCACCCCACTTATTATCAATTCTCCCGCAAATTCGCAGCCACCCTTTACAAATGAAGCGGAGGACGAGCGAACCTCGGCATTTATTGCGAGTATTTCCTTTGCGTCAGAGAGTCCGATGCTTTCCCTTTGTGAATTCAGCTCCACGTCTATTCCGTAGGTATTTGAATAAAGAACACTGAAAACCTCGCTTTCACGATACTTATTCTTAGTTTCCAAATTAGGCAAATACGCATCGAGAATAACCTCGCAGCTCTTGCTTTCTATAAGCTCCGTTACGTACTCGCAAATTATATTTGCAACTGCATTACACTCCCCGTTATCCTCCGCTGCACCTACGCTTGCAGAGGTTACGCTTCCGCTTGCGAGCGCCTGCATTTCGGGAGTTGCCCCATCCGCTTCCACGCGCTCCTCGAAGGGAATGCATTTTTTAATTCTATATGGCGGCATATCACGATTCTTTACTATCGCGCTGACTATGTTTTCGCCTTTTATTTCAACGTACCCCTCAAAAGCCTTTGCCTCGTCTATTCTGACGCACGCCGAGGCAAGCTGAATTTCCACGTCATCGCATGAGAGCTCGCCAAGCTTTTCCATAATCTCGGCATATTCCCTCTCCCCGCTTTTCTTAAAGGTTGAATTTGAATAATTTATCACACGGGTGCTGGTTTCCACGCTACTTTCACCGCCGAATACGTCACCCTCAACCCCAAAGGAATCCTCCTCGCAAAGAACGAGAGCGGTTTCGATCTCTGCTTTCATTGAAAGCTTGCGCGGTCCCGTGACACGCACTTTTAGATTTGCAACTCTGCTCTCCTCATTTGAATCAAGACATTCCGCAGCTCCGAGAGCGAAGCTTTCGCTAAAATCCGAGGACGTGTTAATTGCACTCAAATTATTCTCCGAATCTGCATATAAAAGCTCGTATTCAACCGTGCCCGAAATTTCAAGACTGCCGTCGCCAATAAATTTTCCGTTTGGAATAACCGTTGCTCTGCTAAAAAGAAGCTTTTTTATATCCCCCATATAATCAGGAAGTATAAATTCGCAACCGCTCTCCGATGCTTTCTGTACTTTTCTGTTCATAATCCCCTCCTTGATTTCTTTGTACAATTATATTCTCACAGATATGGATTATGACTCAAAAATACTATTTTGCCATCATATTCTTTTTATACTTTTTCGGAGGTAATCCGTAATGGCGAGAAAAGGAGCTTATAAAATAATTTGTATCGAAAAATCCGCAAGCGGCACCTATATCCTCGATTGACATACCCGTGTTTATAAGCAATCCCATCGCCTTTTCAAGCCTTAAATTCGAGAGATATTTTCCTATGCTCAATCCCGTCATTTTTTTAAAATGTCTGCAAACGAATGCCTCGCTGTAATGACATTCCTCCGCAATATCGGATATTTTAAGCTTTCGCGCATAACCCGTGTGAAGAATTGAAAGGATTTTTCCGAAAATTTCAGCCTCATCACCCTTATACCCGTATTGCTTTTCGATAAGCAGCGTGAGCATCGCGCAAAGCGGAGATATCAGTGTTTTGACAAGCTTAATATCGGGAATTTCCTTTTTCAAGCTTTCCTTTGAAAGCTCCAAAAGCTTCTCTTCACCGAATCCGTATTTTTCGGCAAACGAGCACAGCTTCAAGCGTGAGCCAACG